>VGHV01000022.1 GCA_016868095.1 Betaproteobacteria bacterium | reverse complement strand
GCCTAAGGTGCGTGGAATATCTGCGGCGGTCATCGCAATACGGAGCACTTTTTCTTGAGCTTGGGCGCTTGCCAAACCAAAAACAAGAGTGCTCACGCCGAGCGCTAGCCAGGACTTTTTGGCGAATGTATTGAACATTGTAGTGAATCTCCGAACAAAGACGATTGAAAAACGGCCACGAAGGGGCGGGCTCTTGAGAACCCAAACAACCTTTCAGCAAGATCGATGCCAAGCGCTCAAAAAGCGCGTGCGCTCAATTGTGATCGATCTGAGTGCATTTCGCACACCAAAGGTGCAGACGGTTGCTAAGCGCGTGCAAACGGTGCCGTACTGCTAATCGTTGGGGCCGTCACGGCGTAAGACGGTTTCGATGTCCGAAATTCGGCAATACCAGGCGCGGCCAAGCCGTCCCAGGGGCCGAAGCTCAGGCGGGCGTGTGACGTCAATGCGGTGTCTCATACCCTTTTGTTCACCCAGATAAACGCCGCGATGAACATGCATCTGAACCACTTCAACCATGACCCAAGCACTCGCGCCAAGCTCTACGATGCTGTGCAGCTTGCTTTCGAAGGCCAGTGTTGCACCGAACACGCGCGGTGGCTTCACGAGCAAGCAAGGCGCTTGTTCAAGCTTTGCGAATTCAAATTCGCTTTCGCCAGGTGGCAAATTGCTCGCTGTTTCGACCATGGGCAAGGTGAGACCCTCGGGAACCAAATTCACCACACATTCGGGGACCTGCCGGATGTTGACCAGCGTGTCTTTCAATAAAAGGCTGCCATCGGGGGCGCGTCCGCCGCGCGGCCCCACCGAAAACCCAAGAATCGGCGGCTTGGGACTGCAGCAGTTAAAGAAACTGTAGGGCGCAAGATTGGGCCGCCCTTGGTTGTCGATGGTCGACACCCAGGCGATGGGTCGCGGGACAATCGAATCTCGTAGTAAAAAATAGAGCTCATCGCTGCGCAAGTCCTTTGCTGCAATGCTGATGTCTTGGGTGTCATCGGCTTTGGTTGATTGCTGATTCATGCGCTATGGCTCCTTGAGGGCTAATGGAACGTAAGCTACCCGAAGCGCGCGGGCTTCGTGTAACTTGCGGTTTCGTTTCTCAGTGATGGAGATTGATATGCCGAGCATCATGCCGCAAGGGGCACTGGCGCGATTCCGCGTGCTCGATCTGTCGCAGGTTCGCGCTGGCCCGACCTGCGTGAAACAACTTGCCGATTTTGGCGCTGATGTCATCAAGGTGGAGCCTTCGGCATCCTCGGGCCGCCCCGACATGATGACCGGTGCACGCGATGGACCTGATTTTCAAAACCTGCACCGAAATAAGCGTTCGATCACCCTTAATTTGAAGCACCCGCGCGGGCTTGAACTTTTCCTCGAACTGGTCAAAACCGCCGACGTGGTTGTTGAAAACTTCAGGCCCGATGTGAAGGATAGGCTCGGCATTGACTATGAGTCATTGAACAAGATCAATCCCCGAATCATATTAGGAAGTATCTCGGGATTTGGGCAGGATGGTCCTTATCGCGAGCGTCCGGGTTTTGACCAGATCGCCCAGGGCATGAGCGGTCTGATGAGCGTCACAGGCCCTGTAGACGGCGAACCCATGAGAGCCGGTGCTGCGGTATGCGATATGGCTGCGGGCCTATTTTGTGCGCTTGGCATTCTCACGGCCTTGCTTGAGCGCGAGCAATCTGGCAAGGGGCAATGGGTTCAATCCTCGCTCTTACACGCGGGCATTGCCTTGATGGACTTTCAGGCAGCGCGCTACCTGCTCGACGGCGAGGTGCCTCGTTCGGTGGGCAATGACCATCCGACCGGCATGCCCACATCGAGCTATCCCACCTCGGATGGCTACGTCAATATTGGCGCATCAGGCGAAGCCATGTGGAAAGCGCTATGCGAGGTTTTGGAAGTCCCTGAGTTGCTCGCTGATGAGCGCTTCACAAGCAATGCTTTACGATCGAAAAACCGTATTGCGCTCAATCGATTGCTTAGCGCGGCCTTTCAAAAGGCGGGCAAAGCGCATTGGATTGAAAAGCTCAATCAGGCCGGTGTACCTTGCGGGCCGATTTACAGCATGGATGAGGTCTTCGCAGATCCACAGGTTCGGCATGCCAATATCGCTGAAACCGTCCAACACCAAGAGCGCGGGGATATTCAGCTGATTGCCCAGGCTGCCAGGCTCAGCCGTACACCCGGGCGGATTGCAAAACCTATAGCCCAACGCGGTGAGGATAACCAAAGCATCCTGAGTGAGCTTGGGCTTTCAGCTGAGGCGATCGAAGCCTTAAAGGCAGAGGGTGTTCTTTAGGATGGTTCACAACACATAAAGGATTGACCATGAGTGGAACGGTTTTCTCGAAGCAGCAGGGTGCGGTTCGAAACCTGGTGATCAGCAATCCTGCAAAGCGCAACGCAATGTCGCGCGATATGTGGCAGTCACTCGCTGATCACATCGCCCAGGCTGATGCAGACCCGAGTGTGCGGGTGATTGTGTTGCAAGGCGATGGCGATCAGGCCTTTGTTTCAGGCGCTGATATTTCAACGTTTGAAGCGCAACGAACTGATCCCGAGGATCAGCGACGGTTTAGCGCTGCCGTGGAGGCCGCCTACGGCGCACCGGCTAAGGCAGGCAAGCCTGTCATTGCAAAAATTCGTGGCATTTGCTTTGGTGGTGGATTGGGACTTGCAGCGGCTTGCGATTTGCGCATCGCTGCAGACGATGCCCGATTTCGCATGCCAGCGGCTCGTCTTGGCCTTGGCTACGGGACGCAGGGTATTGCAAGATTCATATCGGTGGTAGGTATGGCCAACACCTTAGATATGTTTATGACGGCAAGGATCTTTCCGGCAAGCGCGGCATTAAGCATGGGCTTTGTTCGTGAAGTTGTATCAGTTGATCAGCTTGATCAACATGTGGATGCTCTTGCAAGTTCAATCGCTGAGAACGCGCCCTTAACCATCGCTGCACTCAAGCGAACCGTGGCTGCGCTGAGCAGTGCTCATGTTCAAGAAATTGCAACGAGGCCTGAGATTGTGGAAGCCTTGGCGCGTTGTGCTCAAAGCGAAGATTATCGCGAGGGCGCCAGGGCATTTATGGAAAAGAGAACACCGAATTTTCAGGGCCGATGAGATGATGAGTATGGAAAGCCTGAGGCAACAGTTGCCAAGCCTCAGCGAACGTCTGCAGGGCCGCGTATTGACTGCCATAGACGACATGGCACCCCACCTGATCGACTGGCGCAAAAGAATGCGTGGACATGCGCTCGCCGTGGTCATGCCCGAAACGACTGAATCAGTTGCGGCGGCGATTCGCTGGTGCCTTGAGCATCGGGTCGCCATCGTACCCCAGGGAGGCAATACGGGGCTAAGCGGAGGAAGCGTCCCCGATGACACGGGACGCTCGATTGTCTTGTCGCTAGCTAAGATGAAATCGATTCGTGGGTTGGATCCGATCAACAATACGATCACCGTTGAGGCAGGATGTATTTTGCAGCAGATTCAAGAGGCAGCTAGCGAAGCAGGTCGTTTCTTCCCCTTATCGCTGGCAGCCGAAGGCTCATGCACGATTGGGGGTAATCTCTCAACCAACGCAGGCGGTGTTCAGGTGTTGCGCTTTGGCAATGCCCGAGATCTTTGCCTGGGTTTGGAAGTGGTCACCGCCGATGGTGATATTTGGAACGGTCTAAGAGGTTTGCGCAAGGACAATACAGGCTATGACTTGCGCGACCTTTTCATCGGCGCAGAAGGTACTTTGGGCGTCATCACAGCAGCGGTTTTAAAACTGTATCCAGCGGCTGCTTCAAGACGATGCGCGCTGATTGGTCTGGAAAGTACTGAGCAAGCGCTTGCATTGCTTTCGCTGGCTCAGGGGCAGATTGGCGATTCACTAACAGGATTTGAGCTTCTTTCTGATTTTTGTATCGAGCTGGTTACACGCCACTTTGCTGATTGTCGCAGGCCCTTGCAAGAGCGCTACCCTTGGTATGTTTTATTAGAACTGTCGAGTGCTCAAAGCGATGCCCAGGCCGGTCAGGCGCTCGAGTCCTTGCTCGCTCAGGCGATTGATCAAGGCTTGGCCAAAGATGCTGCGCTCTCAGAGACGATGGCTCAATTCAAAGCCATCTGGGCACTTCGTGAAAATGTTTCTGAGGCCCAAGCTGCTGAGGGGAAAAACATTAAGCACGATATATCGGTACCCATTTCCGAGATTCCACGTTTTATTAGAGAAACCGATGCGGCTTTGCAAAAAGCGCACCCTGGGATCCGTATGGTTTGTTTTGGGCATTTGGGTGATGGCAATTTGCACTACAACGTTTCACCGCCTTTGGCCTTGAGCGATAAAGCTCATGAAGACGCTTTTTTGCAGTTACAACCTTCGATTAATCAGATCACCCATGATGCGGTAGCAGCTTTTGGAGGGTCGGTGTCTGCCGAACATGGCTTGGGTACCCTGCGGCGCGATGAAGCCGCACGTTATAAATCTGCCGTCGAAATCAAGTTAATGCAGCGCATCAAAGTGGCCTTTGACCCTTTGGGTTTGATGAACCCTGGCAAAGTATTGCAGCCTCTCACCACGTCGAATAGTCATCTGCTATGAATATTGCAATTGTCGGGCTTGGTGCGATGGGCGGGCTGATAGCGGCCCAATTGATACAGGCTGGTCATCAGGTGAAGGCTTTGGCCAGGGGTCAAACGCTTTCGGCTGTACGCCAGGGTGGTTTGACGCTTGAGCAAGCGGGACAGCAAATAAAGCTCCCGTTGAAAGTCAGTGACCAAGTACGAGAACTGGGGCAACACGATCTTGTCATCGTTGCAGTGAAGGCACCGGCCTTGCCTCAACTTGCTGAGGCGATTGCGCAATTGCGCGCTGATAACGGTGTGGTGCTGACCGCGATGAATGGTGTGCCATGGTGGTTCTTTCAGGGGTTTAGCGGGCCTTGTAAGGATCTAAGACTTCGAAGTGTCGATCCTGATGCATCCCTCGATCGGGCAATCCCGCGCGAGGCGCTGCTTGGAAGTGTCTTGCACATGAGTGCTTCAACCCCGTCTCCAGGCCATGTTCTTCACGCCATGGGTTCTCGCATAATTTTGGGCGAACCGCAGGGTGGAGCCTCACAAAGGCTCAGCGAAGTCTGCAGCCTGTTTTGTTCAGCAGGCTTTGCCGCTGAAGCTTCATTGCGCATTCAGGACGATATCTGGTTCAAGCTTTGGGGCAATATGACCATGAATCCGGTTTCGGCGATTACAGGGGCAACCATCGACAAGATGCTTGGGGACCCGGAGGTCCATCGCTTTTGTGTTTCGGTCATGCAAGAAGCGAAAGTGATTGGTGAGCGATTTGGCTGTTTGATTCAGCAATCACCCGAAGAACGCAATGCAGTCACAAAACAACTCGGCGCCTTCAAGACCTCGATGCTTCAAGATGTTGAAGCCATGCGCCCGGTTGAACTTGATGCCTTGTTGACCGTGGTGCAAGAAATCGCAAAGCATCTTGGTATGGACACGCCCTGGATTAGCGCGCTACTTGGGTTGTGTCGCCTGAGGATGCAAGGTCTTGGGCTTTATCCGAATTAAGCGCATCAATTCCTCATGCGCTCTAAGGCCTGAGGCCATACCTCAGGATTTATCGCATGCTTGGGACATTGGCGCAGCAACAATGACTCGGTCAATGCTTCAAAACAGGACATGCCGTTTCGCTGGTGTGCGTCTGCGGTATGTCCGGCCAAATGCGGTGTGATGACCAGATGCGGGGTCTGCCAAAGCGGTGAATCGCTTGTTAGGCTGCGACTTGCAACCACATCGATCGCCGCGCCAGCAAGACGCCCATCAACTAAGGCTTTGCACATGGCCTGCTCGTCGAGCACTTCGCCTCGTGAGGCATTGACCACAATCGCTCGTGCTGGTAGCGCGTCAAACCATGCTTGGCTGACGAGGCCCTCGGTCGAGGCGCTGAGAGCGATGCAAGGTACTAAGACCTCGGTCTGAGGCAGTGCGGCAAGTGCCTCGCTCATCGATATAAATTCAAGCGAAGCATGTTCAGCCTTAAAGGCTTCGGGGCGTCGGCAGGCGATCGTGACCTTAGCCCGCAGGCCGATACAAAGCATATGACTTAAATGTTGTGCGATAGCACCAAAACCTAAGATCAACACCTTTTTCCCTGCCAGATCAACAGCGGCCCCCGTGAAACGCTTTCTTGCGATGGACCAACCCTGCATGCGGCTTGCCTCAACGATGTCGGGCAGGCGATGCAAGAGCGATAAGATCTGGCTTAAGCACCACTCGGCAACACTTACCGCGTTGCCACCGGGTACTCTGCTAATGCAAATGCCCGCATCGCTACAGGCTTTCACAGGAATCACATCGACACCACTGCCATGACGTGCAATATGGACTAACGATGGCGCAAGCTCAGCGATCGTATCGGGTAGGTCGTCTCGGACGACCATCCCCTGAGGGTCGAGCCGTTGTGCTGCCTCGGCAATCGACTCAATACTTGCATCTTTGGCGGTATGAAAATCAAATCGTTCAAGAAATAGCGACTCAATCGCTCGGTCTAGTGATTTGGTCGCAAGAATCCGCGGCTTCGTCATCGCTGGTTACTGGGGTTCAACACCGGTTTCGATGATCACATTTCGCCATTTTGCGGTTTCAGTCTTTATAAAATTATAAAAATCACTCGGGGATCCACCAGCCGGGTCAGCTCCTGCTGTCACGAGCTTTGTTTGCACCGCGGGCAGTTTGAGCGCTTCGTTGGTTGCCTTATTGATTTCGCGTACGACCTGGTCGGGTACACCCTTTGGCGCAAGAAAACCAAACCATGAACCCGAATCGAAATCAGATAAACCGCGCTCTTTCATCGTTGGCACCTCAGGCAATGCCCGACTCCGTTCGAGACTGGTGACTGCGAGCGCCCTTACCTTCCCGGCCTTAATTTGGGGCATGATCGAAGGTGCTGTGGCAAACATAAATTGAATACGGCCGGCAAGCAGGTCTTGCACAGCTTCAGCGCCACGATAAGGAATATGCTGAATCTTCGTCTTCGTGCGAAGACCGAAAAGTGCACCCGATAAATGGGCCGCTGTACCGATGCCGGTTGAACCGTAATTGAACTTATCGGGATTTTGCTCGAGGAGCTTGATAAATTCTTCAACCGTCTTTGCTGGAATCGACGGATGGACCACAAGGACGTTTGATACATCAGCGATAAGAACGATCGGTACGAGGTCAACGAGCGGGTTATATGAAAGCTTTTTAATCAGTGTAGGATTGACTGCCAGGGGGCCGACCGAAGCACAAAGCAAGGTGTAGCCATCAGCAGGCGCGCGGACCGCTAAATCGGTGCCTAAGGTACCTCCTGCACCTCCCTTGTTCTCAACGACAAAGCTTTGCTTCCAACGTTCGGTGAAGTGGCCAGACATTTCGCGGGCCAATATATCGGTGGTGCCACCTGCACTGAAGGGCACGATGATTCGAACCGATTTTGAAGGGTAGTTAGCTTGCGCATGAGCTGAATCGGTCAGACCTAGGCTTGCGCTGCCAAAAAGTCCAAGACTAAGTGCCTTCAGTGTTTGGCGGCGGAGAGCATCCTCGTCTGTCAGTAGTTGCTGTTTGCAGTCAGAAGCGCTTGAGATCTTCTGTGTGGCTTGGTCGTTCGATCCTTGAAACGATTGAAGGGTATGTCTCACGTAGGTCTCCTAAAGCAAAGGTTATCGTTTGAATGTTCTATATGCCAGAGTAATTCAAGAGCAGCGCTTGCGCCGGTTTCCCCCAATTGGGCGCTTGATAATTCTAAAAATTTATCGCTCAGTGCGGCGTCCGATAAGGGAGCATCGGGGTCACCGATTCTTGTTGGCTGGAAATACGCTTCGCGCTTTCCATCAGGCAAATTAAAGGTCACGCTTGCTGCTCGTTGCTTAGGAAAGGCAGCACTGATGGCAGCGTCTTCACGCACATCGATCCGCTTCATGAGTTCGCGTATTGCGGGATCTTCAAGTCTTGAAGCAGACACCGCATCGAGTCGAACGGCGCCATATAGCAGCGCATGGGCAACAACGTAACGCATGCTGAATTTAGCCTCGGCAGCGGTTCTTGGTTGGGCGATATTGGCAACCGCAAGCGCTTCGGCATAGCTTGCAACCTCGATGGATTGAATCTCCTCGAGGATGTTGTTGCGACTGAGCTGGAGTCTTTGCTGCAAGATCAATGCGCCATCGATCGCCGCAAACGTATGGCCGCAACAACCGTGGTTTTTAAAGGTCATCGATGCAATATGCCAACGGCTTCCTAAAGCCTCGGTTGCCTTGGACCAGTCTGCGGCACTGCTCATGGCAACACCAAAACCTGCATCACCGTCGAGTACATCGATCGATCCGATAAGGCCCTTGCTTGCCCCAAGACCCGCAAGTACGCCTGCCTCAGCAGCACGACCTGCGTGAAGCGGTTTTGAATGCGAATCCATGCGAAAAGCCTGCTGCAAACCTGCAGCAAATGAGGCAACCACCGCTAATGCATGTTGAATCTGGGCGGGCTTGGCCTTTAACAAAGCGCTTGCAGCGATGGCAGCGCCGAAGCTTCCGATCGTTCCTGTGTTGTGCCAGTAGCGATAATGCGCGCGCCCCATGACCACTCCGATTCGAGTGGAAATCTCATAGCCTGCAATCACCGCACGCAGCAAATCAATCCCTTTCGCATGCTGCATGGCTGCAAGGGCTAAGGCTGCGCCAATCGTAGGCGCCCCAGGGTGATAAATCGCATCCTTAAAGATGTCATCGAATTCAACCAGATGAGCAGCGGTACCCTGCAGCAGGGCCGCTGTGCGGGGGCTGCATGCCTCACCCATCAGTGTCTTGCTGGCTTGCGGGACTGCTGGGTCCATTTCATGGGCGAGCGCGGCACGTAGCAAGGGCATCGGCTCTTCGTTCCAGCCAGCGATCGCACAGGCACAAAAGTCGATCAGTGCGCGCTTAGCATGATGACAGAGATCAGGGTCGAGTCTTTGTTGCATCGTTGCCGATGTGAATTCGCCCAGTTCAAGCAGCAGCGGTTTAGTCATGGTCTAGGTTTTATAAGATGGATCGATGCGATCGGCAAGCCTTCGCATGGCAGGCCATTCAAGCAACCCATAAGGGCGTCGTGAACCGGGCTTATACATATGATTTGTTCTTGCGACGACGCTTGCCGGTGGCATAACCAACGGTGTACTGCAAGCTGAAGCAAGCAATTGGGCTTTGCATGCGCGCTCGATACGGTAAGTATTGTTGAACGCTTCGGCAATCGAACGGCCAACGGCCAGCACGCCATGATTCCTCAAAAACATGACATCGTTTTGCCCAAGATTATGGAGTAGTCGCTCGCGCTCTCCTAACTCGAGCACAACACCTTCATAGTCGTGGTAGCCCACATGCTCAAAACGCATGGCTGTCTGCGTGATGGGCAGCAAGCCTTGCGCAAGCGCCGAGACCGCCATGGTTGCTAATGAGTGGGTGTGGATGACGCCCTCAAGTTCGGGTCGTGCTTCGTGAATGGCGGCGTGAATCACCCAGCCCGCTGGGTTGAACTGATAGGCCAGGCCTTTCGGGAAATCGGGGGCCCACAGCACATCACCTGCGAGACTGACTTTGATAAGACTTGAAGCGGTAATTTCCTCATAAAGCAGTCCGAAGGCATTGAGCAAAAAGCTGTCACTGCCTGGAATACGGACCGAAATATGGTTATAAATTAAATCATCCATGGCAAAGTGCTTGACCAGGCGGTAAGCACAAGCACAATCCACACGGGCCTGCCATTCCACATCGCTCACTTCGCCGCGAACACTGCGCCACTGCAGGGGTGGATAGTCCTTATCGGGCTCAAGTTCGGGGTAGCCTTTGCGGATGTCCTGAATGAAATCGTTGGCTTTCATGAGGGGTTGTCGTTCCAAAAAAGTTATTCGCAGGCTGCTTGGAGGCTTTTTTGGCCTTCATCGGAAGCGTTGCGATCGTAATCCAGATTGACGAGAAGTCCGGCTAGCTTGAGCATGTCAATCGGGGTAACAGGTTCAACATTTTGAATTTTTTGCCATGATTGACGCGCGAAAAAAGGATTCTTAGCAGATGAGTGGATACAAAGCATTTGATTTGAGCGGCCAGGTCGCCTTGATTACCGGAGGAAACTCTGGCATCGGTCTGGGCATGGCACAGGCGGTGGCAGAGGCAGGAGCCGATGTGGTGATTTGGGGGACTAATGCGGAAAAAAACGCTAAAGCACTGGCCCAACTCGCACCAAGCGGACGCAAGCTGCGCGCTTTTCAGTGTGATGTTTCCAAGGAATCCGAAGTTGAAGAGGTCTTTGCCAAGAGCCTTGCTGAGATGGGAAAAATCGACGCTTGTTTTGCCAATGCTGGTGTTGGTGGTGGCGGCAAGAAATCCTTTGTTGAGATGAGCGCTGATGAGTGGCGGCGTGTCATGGCCGTGAATCTGGATGGTGCCTTTTACACCTTCCGGGCAGCGGCGCGACATTTGGTTGAGCGGGGCCAAGGCGGGCGACTGATTGGAACTGCCTCACTGGCAGCCATTGAAGGCGCAGCGCGTAACGAGCATTATGGTGCCACCAAGGGCGGTATGGTGAGCATGATCCGCGCGCTTGCGGTTGAGTTTGCGCGCTATGGGATTACCGCCAATGCGGTTCTTCCCGGTTGGATCGCCACCGATATGACCGCTGGCCTAACCAGCAATGAGAAGTTTGCCAGTCATGTGTTGCAACGTGTGCCTATGCGACGTTGGGGCGAGGGTGAGGATTTCGGCGGCATCGCGGTTTATTTGATGAGCAGAGCCTCCTCTTTTCACACCGGCGATTCGTTTTTAATCGACGGTGGATACGCGCTCTACTGAACAGGCACTTGCCGCGATGGGGCCGTCGTCGCGTCGCTGCACAATTGCGACGGCGTATTTGGCAGCAGTGATTTCGGCAAGTATCGAGATCGCCATTTCGGGCGGTGTTTTTGCGCCGATAAAGAGCCCGACAGGGCCATAAAGCCGCGCAATTTCTTCATCACTTAAGTCAAAGAGCTTTAAGCGCTCTTTGCGTTTGGCGGTGTTGGCTCGCGACCCCAAGGCACCGATGTAAAAAGCGGGTGATTTCAAGGCTTCGAGCAAGGCCATATCGTCAAGTTTGGGATCGTGGGTAAGTGCCACCACAGCGGTATGGTTATTAATGCCGAGACGAATCAGTTCGTCATCGGGCATGCCGCGCGAGAACTCAACGCCAGGAAACTGAATACCTTCGGCAAACTCGTCCCGGGGGTCGATGACCACGATCTGGTAATCGGCAGCGAGCGCCATCTGGCATAAATACTGAGACAACTGGCCTGCACCGATCATGATCAAACGCCACCTCGGCCCATGGACACAATTCATTTGTTTGCCGTCGAATCGAAAGTGGTCGGCGCGGTTTGCATCGCGAATCTCAAAATCGCCGCTTGCCATATCCAGCACCCGAAGGCTCATGCGCTTTTCAGCAACACGACTGCGCAATTGCCGCAAACCCTCAAGGCTCGGGTGGGGTTCGACAACAACGCGAACGCTGCCCCCGCAAGGCAAGCCAAAGCGTGCAGCCTCCTCTTTGCTCACACCATAAAGCACCGTCTGTGGCTTTAACGCCGGCATGATTTCGCTTTGAACCCTCGCGATCAAATCGTCTTCGACACAGCCCCCGGAGACTGACCCGACGACCTGGCCATCATCGCGCACGGCAAGCCACGAGCCCACTGGGCGTGGCGATGAGCCCCAAGTTTCTACAACCGTAACGAGGGCCACGCGGCGCGACTGCTCCATCCAGCCAATGCAGGTATTGAGTACTGAAAAGTCGGTGCTATCCATTGCTTCGTTCCGTTGCTGTGGTTTATCGAGTCTTAGGACTTAACCCTCCGATGGTAATGCGACTATTATCGACTGTCTTGTCAAAGGAGTACGACCATGCAGGTTGTGTTGGAAAAAGAGTACCCAGTTGCCGCACCGCTGGAAGCGGCCTGGCAGGTGCTCTCAGATGTTCAGGCGCTTGCGACCTGCATGCCAGGCGCGAGCATTACCGAAAAGGTCGACGACACCCACTTCAAGGGTCAGGTGAAAGTGAAGGTGGGACCTGCCAGTGCCAATTTTGGCGGCGATATCGAACTCAAAGGCGTCGACGCAGCGGCTTATCAAATACAAATGCTTGGCAAAGGCGCTGACAAGGGCGGATCTTCAGCCAGCATGGACCTCACGGCCAGTTTGGTCGTTGTGGATGCAACCAGCTGCAAATTGGTGGGTAAGGCCGAAGTGACGGTCACGGGGAAATTTGCCCAATTTGGCGGACGGATGATGAATTCGGTGTCTGACATGATCCTTGGCCAGTTTGCGCAGAATTTCTCAAATCGCGCCCAAATGCAGGCCATGCAACAAAGCGCCAAGCCAATGGCCGGGGAATCGTCGGCACAGTCGGGCGGATCAAGTGCTGCACCAAATGGACCGGCTGCCGAAGCGGCAACCGATATCGACGCAGCCAATCACGCGCAGGGCAAAGCTGCGCCTGTGCAAGAGCTCAATGCAATAGGCCTTCTTTGGGGATTGATTAAGCGATTTTTTGCAGGATTGTTTCGATGAACCAACAGGCTTACATTGTGGGTGCCTATGAGCATCCAACACGCAAGGCGCCCGATAAGTCGGTGGCCCAATTACATGCTGAGGCAGCCAAGGGAGCGCTTGAAGATGCCGGTCTGAAGCTTGAGGACGTCGATGGCTACCTATGTGCAGGCGACGCCCCGGGACTTGGCCCCTTGAACATGATCGATTACATGGGCATTAAGCCTCGGTTCATCGATAGTACCGATACAGGCGGCTCGTCGTATCTGGTTCATGTGGCGCACGCGGCGCAAGCGATTGCTGCCGGTCATTGCAATATCGCCTTGATCACCCTGGCCGGGCGCCCGCGTTCGGAGGGCTCAAGCGGTTTGGTGCCGCGCAACTGGGGTGAGAATTTGCCCGACGCCCCTTTTGAAACACCGTTTACCTCGGTTACCGTCAATTCCTACGCCATGGCTGCCATGCGTCATATGCATGAATTTGGCACCACCCTCGAGCAAATGGCCTGGGTAAAGGTCGCAGCATCCCATCATGCCCAACACAACCCGCATGCCATGTTGCGCAATGTTGTTACTGTCCAAGAAGTCATGGACTCGCCGATGATTTCGGATCCGCTGAGACGCCTTGACTGTTGTGTGGTTAGCGACGGTGGCGGAGCACTGGTGGTAACCCGACCAGAGATCGCGCGCTCGCTCAAGCGGCCGCTTGTCAAGGTGATTGGTGCAGGCGAAGCGGTCAAGGGGCCAGCAGGCGGCTATTTTGATTTGACCTTTAGCGCCGGACGATGGTCTGGTCAGCGTGCCTTTGAGCAAGCCGGCGTTAAGCCTTCTGATATTCAATATGCATCGATCTACGACAGCTTTACCATCACCGTGATCATGCAGCTTGAGGATTTAGGTTTTTGTGCAAAGGGCGAAGGTGGACGTTTTGTAGCAGACGGAAATTTGATTTCAGGTGTTGGAAAGCTTCCCTTTAATACCGATGGTGGTGGACTTTGTAACAATCATCCGGCTAATCGTGGTGGGATTACCAAAGTCATTGAAGCGGTCCGCCAATTGCGTGCCGAGGCTCACCCTGCCGTCCAGCTGCCAAACTGTCATCTGGCCTTAGCCCATGGAACAGGCGGTACCTTATCGGGTCGCCACGCAGGCGCCACCTTGATTATGGAGCGCGAATAATGTCAAGCGATCAAAGCCAAACCTCAAGACATCAGCCAGCGACATCAAGCGAACAAAAGCCCATCAGCTACTCCGCACCGCGTATTTTGGGTGATCAGGCTGGGTTTTGGGAGGCTGCTAAGTCAGGCCGTTTTCTTATCAAACGATGCAAGGACTGCGGCAAGGCACACTGGTTTCCCCGCGCGCTTTGCCCCTTTTGCATGGGCGAGACCGATTGGGAAGAAGCGAGCGGTCGGGGTGAGATTTACACCTACAGCATCACGCGTAAGGCGCTACCTCAGCCCTTTGTTATTGCCTATGTGACACTCGACGAAGGTCCGCGGATGATGACGCATATTGTCGACTGTGACCCTGAATCGGTACGAATCGGTCAACGTGTGAAGCTTGTTTTTAAGCCCACCGAGGGTGATGGTCCGCCCTTGCCGATGTTTTGCCCTGCAAGCGACTGATACTTAAGCCGGTGATCAGGCACTAAAGTCGCATAATGTTGATGTATGTCGTCCTTAACCATCGAAGTCCAGCGTCCTAACGAGTGGCATTAAAGGGAGCTAAGCCATGAACCAGCCTGTTGCGGAATTTGCCAACCTTCATCCCGATCTTCGCGGGGTTAATCCCGAGTCTTACTGGTTGCCCTTCACACCGAATCGGCACTTCAAGGCCTCACCGCATGCTCGAACCATGGTGTCGGCCTCCGGCCCTTACTACACCAATGCGATCGGAAACCAATTATTCGATTGCTTATCGGGTATGTGGTGCAGTCCTTTGGGTCATGCCCACCCTAAAATCGTTGAAGCGGTCACCAAGCAGGTCTCTACGCTGGATTATTCCCCAGCGTTTCAATGTGCTGCGCCCTCAACACTCAAGCTTGCCGAGCGGGTAGCCGCCATGGCGCCGGCAGGCATGGATCATGTCTTTTTTACCTCATCAGGTTCTGAGGCTGTTGATACTGCGCTGAAAATTGCCCATGCCTTTCATCGTTGCAAAGGAGAAGCGACACGCTTTCGTATGATTGGACGCGAGCGCGGCTATCACGGTGTTGGCTTGGGCGGGATCTCGGTCGGAGGTATTCCGGCAAACCGTAAAGCATTTGCATCCCTAATGATTAACGGTGTTGATCATTTACCCCACACCCACAATCTTGGTGAAATGGCCTTCTCCAAGGGGCAGCCAAGTTGGGGTGCCCATCTTGCCGACGAGCTTGAGCGTATGGTCACCCTGCACGATGCATCAAGCATCGCAGCAGTTATTGTTGAGCCAGTTCAGGGATCAACAGGCTTGCTCGTCCCACCTGTAGGCTATTTGAAAAAGCTTCGCGAAATTTGTACGAAACATGGCATTTTGCTGATTTTTGATGAAGTGATTACCGGCTTTGGTCGCCTGGGCACGAACTTCGCTGCCCAGCGCTTCGATGTTATGCCCGACATGATTACCTTTGCCAAAGCGGTGACCAATGGCGTGATTCCCTTGGGCGGTGTGATCGTTCGTAAAGATATCTACGATGCCTTTATGCATGGGCCCGAGT
>VGHV01000021.1 GCA_016868095.1 Betaproteobacteria bacterium | reverse complement strand
ATACAAATCCAAGATCGGTACTTTATAAAGATCGATCTTAGGATAAGCACTTAAACTTCACGCCGCGTGCTGCGACCCAACTCCACGCCAAGCTGCTTTAGCTTTCGATACAAGTGGGTGCGCTCAAGCCCGGTGCGCTCGGCCACTCTTGTCATGGATCCGCCTTCGCGGGCAAGATGATGCTCAAAGTACAAGCGCTCAAAGGCATCGCGTGCATCGCGCAACGGCTGATCAAACGATAACTGCGAAAGCCTTGCGCTTGGCGAGCTATGGTCTCTGTCAAGATGGGGCGATACCGCCCAAGGAGAGGCAGGCAACATCCCACCCGCTGAGTCCAAGTCGCGGCGCGCTTGCGTCGCAGCCAGCGGGCTTTGCAAGCCTTGGTGAGCGCTGGGCTGCTGGAGCTCGCTTTGGGTGTCGCGGGCCGTTGCTTCGCCAAAGCCCGTTTGCGGCTGACTGTGGGGGGCGTTGAAGGCTAAGGGCTCGGGCTTGAGCTCGGCGCGAGGCAACGCCGGCACTGCTGCTTGGCCTGCCTGGATCGAGGCCGTCTGCTGTGGGCGGGTCGTGCTGAGCATGGCGCCTTTGCCCTGGAGCGCACTTTGCACAGCAGCGAGCAATTTTTGTAGCGCAATAGGTTTTTCAAGAAAGCCAACAGCGCCTAAACGCGTGGCTTGCGAGGCCATCTCGACCGTGGCGTGACCCGACATCATAATCACCGGCATATCCAGCAGTCCCAACTCCGACCATTCTCGCAAGACCGCTATCCCGTCGGTATCGGGCATCCAAATATCGAGCAGCACCAAATCGGGGCGCGCCTTTTGGCGCGCGCTTCGTGCCTGTGCTGCATTTTCTGCCTGTAAAACCTCATGGCCTTCATCCCCGAGAATCTCACTAAGTAGTTCCCGGATACCAATCTCGTCATCGACGACCAATATATCTGCCATACAACCTCGTTTTTGTGCCCTTCTCTAGCTTACACAGGACTTGTCAAGATCGCACATCACTCAACTCAACTCGACGCCATGGGATTGATGTGCATCGGAAAAACAAGGCTCACCTGCGCGCCCCCGATACTTGAACTATCCGACATCCAGTTACTTACTTCCACTTGCGCCCCGTGTTCTTCAACGATTTTGCGCACAATCGCCAGGCCAAGTCCACTGCCTGTGCGCTTGGTCGTGACATAAGGTTCGAAAACACGCGAAAGCATGGCCTCAGAAAAACCAGCGCCATGGTCACGTACACGAAGGCGTAAGCCGTTGCGCCCATCGGAAAGCTTAAGGGTTTTCGTGGAAATAACAATCGGCTTGATCGGTTGCGCGGAGGACAATTGTTGCTCATGTTGTGCCTCGAGCGCATTTTTTGTGAGGTTATGCAGCACCTGGCGCATTTGCACCCGATCAGCTCGGACATGGCCAGCCTGAACATCAAGATCAAGCTGTATCTCGCGACCGTAAAGCGAGGCAACCTCGGCGATTAGGTCATTCACATCCAGTGGCTCCATTTGGGTGGACGCGAGTCTTGAGTAATCGCGAAGCTGATCAACCAGGGACTTAAGCGCATCAACCTGGCTCACAATGGTTTGGGCTGTTTTCTCGACCAGTTCGGCCTGAGCGCCAGTGAGCTCGGGCCTTAGTTTTCGCTGCAGCCTTTCGGCCGAAAGTTGAATCGGCGTGAGCGGGTTTTTAATCTCATGGGCAAGCCGCTGAGCAACCTCGGCCCAAGCCAGAGCACGCTCGCCGGACAATACCTGCGTAATGTCATCAAGCACGACCACATAGCCAGCGCGCTCACCGCCCAGTTTTGCACCGCGAGCAAGAACAACCGCACCATCAGCAAGCGTCCATTGCCTTTGCCAGCTCAATGATTCGTCTTGGGGTTGATCGGCAAAGGCCTGATGGATGGCCTGGCCAAGCGCTGGTTGGCCGGGCAATTGCAGCAATGGCCAGCCCTTACACGTCGATAGCGTATGGCTCCAAATCTTTTCAGCCTGCGCATTGGCCGACTCAAGTCGCATTGCTGCATCAAAAACTAAAACCGCAGCGTCAATATGCGAAAGTACGCTTTGTAGGCGCAAGTTGACCGCTTGTAGCGCGAGCTGGTTTTGCCCGATGGTTTGTTGCGCATCGTGTAGACCTCGCGACATTCGATTAAACGATTGCATCAATACGCCGAGTTCGTCTCGCGCCGCATAGTCCTTTACTTCGATAAATTGGCCGCTTGCCAGCACTCTTGTGGCATTGGCTAACTCTGCCAAAGGGCCGACAAGCCAGCCAGCCAGTAAAAAGGCCGCGGCAACCGCTGCGAAGGTCGTTAACAAAAAGACCATGACTAAGGTGATGCGAAACAAGCGTTTAAGCGTCGTCCTCGATAGGGAAAGCTCTTGATAATCACGCCAGCCTTGTTGGGCAACTTCGGCCAATTCGGCCAGGCTCGCCGGTACCGGGGCAATCGCTGAAAGCCAGCCTGGCTCAAGCCCTGCAAGCGCAAGCTCCCACGGCACAAGCACTCTGAGTCGATAGCCGCCATCAGAGCCTTCAATCGCACTCCATTGCCCCTGCGATTTCGCCTGCCTTAGCAGCGCTGCCGAGGTGGTCGCAGGCACCAAATTGACCATGGTCTCGCTTGCTGATGCGAGGAGTTTTCCTGAGGCGTTCAACAATTGAAGCTCCGAGGCGCCAAGACGCACGCGCAGACGCTCAAGCTGCGCTGGCAGGCTCAAGGCTGCATTCGGATCAAGCTGCTGAGACGATTGTTTTGCGTCTTGTAAGAGTCGTTGAAGCCTTGAATCCAAACTCACGCGCGCCAAACTAAGCCCCGAGTCAAGTGCACGTTCAACGGGAACATCAAACCAAGACTCGACAGATCGCTCAATGAATTGCACCGATACATAAAACATCAACGCTGCAGGTGCAACAGCTAATAGGACAAAAATCACTGCCATGCGCGCCATCAAGCGCGACCCAAATAAACCCCGTCTGAGTCGATTGATGAGGCGGCGCATGAGTTCGCCGAGCAGGATCAATAAGATCAGACCTAGCGCTATCGCACTCCACAGCAGCACCGGGTAGTAGTCAGTGAAAAACTGTGTATTGCGAGTCGCGGCCGAAAGCGCAAGCAGCAACACACCCGCGAGCCCGATCGCGAGCACCAAAACCGCCCGCAAAACGCGGGTCAGGGAGCGTTTTTCTTCGTCCCGATCTCGAAGGGAAAGCGTTTCCATGTGCCCTCAATCGACCAATCGCGCTGACTAATACCGGGTATTTGCAAGGGCCGTGGCAATTGGCTGGCATCAAGCCGCATCCTTAGCCTTAGTTCATAGCCCTGTCCTGCCTGCAAACGCATCTGCTCAATGAAGGGCCAGGCTCTTACCCTCCCCATGGCTTGCAAGGCTTCTTGCAAGCTCGAAAATGATTGGTAAAGCCCTGCAGCCTGCGCTGATTGTGCGTTGGTGGGTGCTGCGCCCGCTCCGATGCCTAGCGCTGCGAGCCAGCTTGCGGGATTCGTAACACTCACGCTTGTTGTGCCCGTGTTTTGCGAAGTACTTAGGCTTTGCAGCCTGTACTGTCGGGTGATCGCGTGGTAGTGAAGCCTGTAAATCCTTGCCTTGCTCAACAAGCGCTCATCGGCCCAATACCAACGCGGCCTCAAAAGCTCGGCCTCGAGCACAAAATACAAGGGTACCGCGCGGTTTACAGCGTCGGTCAAGGTGGGATTGAGCTGAACGCTTAAATCGGCACTCAACCAATAATCGTCGCGCGAGGCCACTTGTCGCAATGAAGCTTGCAAGACCTCGATGCCTTGCTCGAGGGATGTAGCGTCTTGGGCGGGCGTACTCAGGGTCGTGATGGGCTCTTGGCTGGGCAGCGGATCCTGGCTTGCTGCCAGGGCTTGGGTTTCGATGCCAGCCACAATCAAAGCAAGCGTCAAAACGAGCAGGGTTTGGACAAGCCTTCTGAAAGCGTTCATCGCAGCATTATCAACGCTCAAGCACTAGCCCTGATCCAAGCGTGGAAGCCTTATAGACCTCGTTTGCGGATGCGCGCGTAATAAAACCCATCGTGCTTAAGCGATGTGTGGCTTGAGGGCAACAAAGGCGAATAGCCATCCAAGGGCTCGAGCTCTGCGTCGGGCTGCTGGGCAAGAAATGCTTCGACCGGCTGCACGCCTTCCTCAGGAAAAACCGAGCAAGTCACAAAAAGCAAACAACCGCTTGTTTTGAGCAAAGGCCAAAGCCTGCGAAGCATGGCAATTTGCTGCGCTTGATGGTCTGCCAATTCAGCAGCGACTCGACGCCAGCGAATCTCGGGGTGCCGTCCAATAATCCCGGAGGCCGAGCAAGGCGCATCCAGAAGCATGCGATCAAAACTGCCCGCTGCTGCCGGCAAACTGCCGGACCCCAAAAGGTCCACACAGGCAAGCTGTGCATGCAAATCCAGTCGCTTGAGATTTTCAGCAAGGCGCTCGAGACGCTTTGCTGAAAGATCCCAGGCCTGCAGGTCGCAGTCAACGAGCTCGAGGATGTGGCCGGTCTTACCACCGGGCGCAGCGCAAGCATCAAGCACACGCATACCCGGCTCGAGATCCAGCAGCCAAGCGGCTTGTTGAGCGCCCAGGTCTTGAACGCTAAATAAGCCTTCCGTAAAGCCTGGCAGTCCTTTGGGATCGGTCGATGGCGGAAGGTAAAGCGCATCGGACACATGCATAGCTTGGGCTTTGAGGGCTTTGAGGGCTTTTAGGGCTTTGTCCTCGCCAATCGAGCCACTCACATCGCCGACTTGGGCGCCTGAGCCCAGACCAAAGGCTTGAGCCTTATAGCCCTGGTCGGCGAAACGGGCAGCCAAAGCCCTGGCCGTTGTCTTACGGCGATTAACCCTAAGGCTTAGGGTTGAAGGCATCGCTGCTGCCTTAAGCACCTCGGCCCAACGCGCTGGATAGGCAAGCCTTAGCGATTCAAGCCACCATGCAGGCACATTCCAAATCGCTTCATCAAAAGCTTGTGCTTGTTCGATCAAAGCCTCCCGCTCACGAGCAAAGCGTCGCAAGAGGGCATTGGTATAAGGGCTCGTCTTAGGGGTGATCCGCTTTGCGCATTCAACGGCCTGATCAACCACGACTGCGGTTTTCTGAGGCTGCTCGATCATCCACGACAAGCTCACACGCAGCAAACAATCACCCAAGCTTAGTGCTTCAGGTGCGGTCTCGCGCTGACTCATGAGGGCTTGGAGTCGATGCAGCAAACCCCAGCGCCTTAGCGCACCAGCGGCCATTTCCCGCAAAACCCTTGAGGAGTCTGCATCCTGAGGCCCGAGCCCTTGCATGACCTGGGCCCGAGCCCTATGCAATTGTTCGGGTAGGCCAGCTGATGCCTGCGCCTGGGGGCTGAGACTTGCATGTAAGGCGAGTGACGCCGCCTGCAGCTCCCAACTGAGCGCCCAGCGTTTAGTGACTTGCCGAGCCAAAAAAATCTCCGATCGTTAGTCCAGACTGTTGGGCCCAACGCGCGGCCGGCAGTCTTAATCCGCCTGCCGGCTGCACCTCGAGTAACTCGAGAAATTCGCCACCACAAACAATCAGCGGGCCTTCGCTGCCAAAGCCGATCACCCTACCCACAGGCGGGTGTTGCCTGTGTGTTGCACTTGAGCACAGCTGCTGCAGGCTTGCTTGCCGGTGTTGAGCTTCAACAACCCGCCCACGCCAGCACTTGAGCAGTTGCGGTGGTTTATCACCTGCATGAAACCAGCTGTAGCAACCTGGTACAGGGTCGAAGGCTCGCATTCTTCGCTCAAGCACTGCCGCATGCTGACTAAAATCGAGTTGTGCTTCAGCCTTGGTCAACTTGCTTGCATAGCATGCCCCATGGCCTGATTGCGCTTGAAGCGCTCGCTCAAGGCTGTCGGGCTCTGGCCAAAGTTTTTCAATCTGATCGATACCCTTCACCATCAAAGCCGCCCCAAGCTCGGCCAGTCGGCTTTGCAAGTGCTGTGCGGTATCGAGCGCCGTGATGGGAAGCTTTGCCTGCATCAAAACAGGGCCGGTATCAAGACCTTTTTCCATTTTCATCACAGCGACCCCGGTCGCTTGATCACCCGCTTCGATCGCCCTGGCAATCGGCGCAGCGCCACGCCAGCGCGGCAGCAGCGACGCATGAAGGTTCCAGCAGGCAGCCGGAAAAAGATCGAGCACCCGTTGCGATAGCAATAAGCCATAGGCAACCACGACCATGGCGTCTGCTCCAAGCGCTCCAAGCGCTTGCACCGCCTCCTCAGACTTGAAATCTTCGACCTGGATTAGCCTTAAATGAAGATCGAATGCAGCCTGCTTAACCGCTGAGGGACGCAACCTCTGACCGCGACCCGAAGGACGGTCAGGCTGGGTATAGACCGCGACAATGTCGTGCTGGCTTGCATGCAAGGCCCTAAGTGTAGGGACGGCGAATTCTGGCGTTCCCGCGAAAACAAGACGCATCGGAGGCTTAGAGACTCAGAGCGCGAGCGAAGTTTGCTCGCCGCTGTGATCTTGATCGCGTTCTTTTTCCTGTTTGAGCATCCTGGCTCGAATCCGGCTTTGCTTAAGACGAGACAGGTGCTGGACAAAGACTTTGCCCTGCAAATGATCCATTTCATGCTGGATGCAAACCGCTAACAAGCCCTCGGCGCGCAACGAAAAGCTTTCACCTGCAAGATTCAAAGCACTCACCTCTATCACAGCAGGTCGGCGTACATCATCGTAAATGCCAGGAACAGAAAGGCAGCCTTCCTCGTAGTCACTCAAGGTCTCCGATTGGCTCATCAGCACAGGATTGATAAAAACCATCAACTGATCTCTGCTGTCGCTAATATCCACAACGATCACCTGCTCGTGGACATCGACCTGGGTTGCGGCCAAACCAATGCCGGGCGCTTCATACATGGTTTGCGCCATATCGGCGACCAATTGCCTGATGCGCTCATCGACCTGTGCGACCGGCTTTGCCCTGCGGTGCAGCCGTGGATCGGGATAACGAAGAATAGCTAGTTTTGCCATAGCTTGATTGTAGTGCGGCATCGCCCATCAAAGCCACTGTGGTGGTTTCATCTGCAAGGCTAAGTCGCAAGATCCCTACCGCTTGCTAAGTCCCTGAGCCGGGGCAGCACACAAGGCAGGCAAATCATGAGCTTTCATCGATCGCATCCACCCACACAATCACTTCGTGATGCCTCATCGGCGATCGGCCTAAGGGCCGAAGAACAAATCGCCAGACTCAGTTTGCTCCAATCGGAGCGTTTGGGCCCCTGGGCTTTGGGGTGGGTTTTGCAGCACTTTCCAAGTGCTTCAGATTTTTGGCAAGACGGCCATGCGGCTCAAGGTGCACTTGCACGCTGGTGCCATACTCGGCAGCCTCTTCGGGGAAAACCGAAAGACTTAACGGCAGTGCTTAGGCAAATCGAAGCGATACATCCCAAGCGGTGGCCTATTGCACCGAAACTTTATCGTTGGCTCGAAAACAACAACCACCATGTTTTGTGGAGTTTGCACGATGAGCGATACCCCGAAGCTTTGCTTAGTCTTAACGAGACAGCTTCGCGCCAAATCTCAGAAGATCCGAGCGACGCCGAGGCGCATGCGGATCATGGTCAAACCCGCTTAGCGGTACGCGCATGCCGTGCCTTGTTTGTAGAGGGCAACCCCGAACATTTGCAGGCCCACGGTCTGGCGATCGTGGGGGGACGGGCATGCAGTGACCGGGCCGCGGAACTAGCCAGAGACTTTGCCGCCCAATTAGCGAGCAATGGGCTAAGCATCATTAGCGGCATGGCCGAGGGCATTGACGCGGCCGCCCATCTTGGCGCGCTGCAAGCCAAGGGGGTCACGGTGGCAGTCATGGGCACAGGTATCGATCGCAATTATCCGCGTCAGCACCTGGAACTGCGCCAACAGATCGCACAACAAGACGCTGTCATCAGCCATCTGCTGCCAGGCCAAAACATCGAAAAATTTCGCTTCCTTCAGCGCAACCGCTTCATTGCCGCTCTCGCTGTTGCCGTCTTGGTCGTCCAGGCACGTCAGCAAAGCGGCGCACTCAGCACCGCGCAGTCAGCCATCGAGCAAGGGAAAACGGTGTTTGCAGTGCCCGGATCGATCGATGATCCGCGCAGCAAAGGCTGCCATGTACTGATTCGCCAAGGGGCATGCCTCACGGAACGCATCGAAGATATATACAGCGAATTGCCATGGCTTGTTCGAGCCCTCCGTCGCGCTTTGCCCGCTGAAGCGATCCCTGCGCCGGCCGCTCGATCCGAGTGCCTGCCTTGGATCGCTGAACTTTCGCAACGCATGGGCCAAGACGCCTTCGATGTGCATCAACTGGCTGCGCTCATGCAAAGCAGCTATGAGCAAGCGCTTGTCCAAAGCCTGCGCTGGGAGCTCGAAGGGCATATCCGTCGTGAGCCCAATGGCCGTTATGTACTTAAGCCGTTATGAAAGCACGAAACAATATCCGTTAAGAAAACTTGTACTTTTTCGGCTTTCTTGTAGGGACTGGGCTTGCTCATGTCCTTTAATGACGCGTATGATCCGCCCCCTTAGCCCTATTGCCATGACCAAGACCCTTATCATCGCTGAAAAGCCCTCTGTCGCAAGCGACATCGCCAAAGCCCTTGGCGGCTTTACTCGTCAGGGCGAGTTCTACGAGAGCGAAGACTATCTGCTCTCCTCGGCCGTTGGGCATTTGGTTGAAATCGCTGCACCCGAGGCCTTTGAGGTCAAAAGGGGTAAATGGAGCTTTGCCCATTTGCCGGTATTGCCCGATCACTTTGACGTCAGGCCGATTGCGAAAAACGAAGAGCGCCTGAAAATGCTCACCCGCTTGATCAAGCGAAAAGATGTGTCCGCACTCATTAACGCTTGTGATGCAGGCCGCGAAGGCGAATTGATCTTTCAACTCATCGTTCAGCACGCCAAGGGTAAACAGCCGATAAAGCGATTATGGCTTCAGTCGATGACCCCGGCTGCGATTCGACTTGCTTTTTCTCAGCTACGCGAGCAATCGCAAATGCAGGCGCTTGCCGATGCAGCCCGCTGTCGCTCAGAGGCTGACTGGTTGGTGGGTATTAACGGCACAAGGGCGATGACGGCCTTTAATTCGCGCGACGGGGGCTTTTTCCTCACAACCGTTGGGCGGGTGCAAACACCAACCCTTGCGATCGTTGTTGAGCGCGAAGAGCAAATCAAGCGGTTTATCCCCAAGGCCTACTTTGAGCTAAGCGCTCAGTTCCAGGTTCAGGCTGGGAGCTACCAGGCTCGCTGGTTTGACCCAAGCTTTAAGCGCACACCGGGCGACAACGAAGCCAAGGCCGAACGGCTCTGGGAAGCTGAAAAAGCACAAGCGATTGAGCAAAAGCTCCAGCAATTGCTTCAAAGCGGAGAACCTGCCCTTGCCAAAGACGAGGCAAAACCCTCCACCCAGGCGGCAGCAGCGCTTTTTGACCTGACCAGCTTGCAGCGAGAAGCCAACAGCCGCTTTGGTTTTTCTGCCAAAACCACGCTTTCACTAGCTCAGGCGCTCTACGAGAAGCACAAGCTACTGACTTACCCGAGAACCGACTCCAAGCATCTTCCCGAGGACTACCTCCAAACGGTTCAAGACACGATGGCTGCCCTCAGCAAGGCCGATGAGTTGGGGAAATTTGCCCAAAACATCGTGCAACAAGGCTGGGTAAAGCCCAATAAGCGGGTGTTTGACAATAGCAAAGTAAGTGATCACTTCGCGATTATCCCAACACCTTCAACCCCTAAGCTAGCTAGCTTGAGTGAAGCCGAGGCGAAGATTTACGACATGGTGGCGCGCCGCTTTCTGGCGGTCTTTTTTCCGCCTGCCCAGTTTTTAATCACCACCCGACTTACCCAAATTGCTGATTTGCACTTTAAAACCGAAGGCAAAGTGCTCATCGAAGCGGGCTGGCTTGCGGTGATGGGGCGCGATCGCGCAGACTCTGAAGCGGCCTTACCTGAACTCAGTCCGAAAGGCGCCTCGCAAGAGGCAGCCAGCATGCAAGCATTTGCCTGCCAGGCCTTGCACACTCGACCACCTGCACGTTTTAGCGAAGCAAGCTTGCTCTCGGCCATGGAAAGTGCGGGCAAACGGGTCGATGAGGAGGAATGGCGCGAAGCGATGGCCGAGAAAGGACTCGGCACGCCGGCGACAAGGGCGGCAATCATCGAAGGCTTACTCTCTGAAAACTACCTGTATCGCGAAGCACGAGAGCTGGTTCCAACCACCAAAGCCTTTCAACTGATGACGCTTTTGCGCGGATTAGGTGTTGAGGAACTGACCTTACCCGAGTTGACCGGGGGATGGGAACACAAACTGTCGCTCATGGAGCGTGGCGAGCTTGAGCGCTCGCAGTTCATGCGCGAGATCAGCCAGATGGCCAAGCAAATTGTCGAGCGAGCGAAAAATTTCGCCGCGGACACAGTCCCCGGTGATTTTGTCGACCTAAAAACGCCCTGCCCGGCTTGCGGCGCTTTGGTGAAGGAAAATTACCGTCGTTATGCTTGTGTGTCCTGTGATTTTTCGATCTCAAAGACGCCGGGCGCGAGAACCTTGTCGGTTGACGAAGCCGAGGACCTGATCAAACAACGCGAGATTGGTCCCCTGCAAGGTTTTCGCAGCAAGCAAGGGCGCCCCTTCACAGCGATGTTGCGTTTAGGCGCCGACCATCGCCTCGCCTTCGATTTTGGGCAAGGACCCCAAGATGGTGAGGAGAACAGCGAAGCGGTCGATCTGAGCCAACTGCCCGTTGTTGGCACCTGCCCCAAGTGCAAGTCAAAGGTACTCGAACAATCGCTAGCCTACGCCTGCGAGCAAAGTTTAAGGCTGCCCAAGCAATGTGACTTCCGTTCAGGCAAGGTGATTCTTCAACAAATGGTAAGTACCGAGCAAATGCAAAAACTGCTCCATGAAGGTAAGACCGATTTGCTGCAGGACTTCGTATCGAGCAAAACAAGGCGCAAGTTCAAGGCTTATCTGACGCTTGATCCGCAGGGTAAGGTGAGTTTTGAGTTTGCGCCGCGTGCGGCGAAGTCCACCGAGACCAAGCCTCGAACTCGTGCTGCGAAAGCGACGACAAAGGCAAAGTCTTAAGCCGATAAAAGATCATTCGCCCGTAGAGCCCAGCGAGTAAAGCAACATCGGGGCTAAGTTGGGCATCGGTACCTTGCGAGGGGTTCGACTGCCGAGCGCTATTGATAGCGAATTCAAGTTGTTGTAAAGAAATCATATGCTTGTGGTTTATTTCATCATTTTTACTTGAATTCTTCCCCGCATTGCACAATCATCGCGTATGGCGATGGAATTTCTCAATCAAGGCGACCAAGCGAATTTGCTCGCAACCACGAGTAACGCGCATTCGTCCTTGATGTTGAATCAGCCATTAGCCTGGTCCCCTTCAGCCAAAAAGCAAGCACTCAAGACGATCGCCCATCCGACGCCGCAACAAACCTGGCGGCCTTCTGAACCCGATTGGACCGTCTGGCTCGACAAAGTTCGCTGGGTTTTCGGTTACGGATCTCTGATTTGGAACCCAGAAATCCCTGTTGTGCGTGGCCTACTTGCTCGAGTCGACGGCTATCACCGGCGATTTTGCATCAGTTCGACCCGATACCGTGGCACGCCCGAGCAGCCAGGCGTGGTACTCGGTTTAGATCGAGGTGGGAGCTGTCATGGCATGGCTTGGGAGCTCGTAGCCGGCCAGGAAGACCTTGCTCTAAAAACCCTGTGGGCGCGCGAGATGCGCAACGGTGCTTATCGCGCAAAACTTCTAAAAGTAAGACTTCCCAGCGGCGAGTACTTAAACGCTCTTGGCTTTGTAGCGCGCCGCGAACACCCAAACTTCTTGCAACTGAAAGAGGACGAACTGCTTAAGCGCTTAGCGCAGTGCCGGGGCGACCGAGGATCGAATCAAGACTATCTCGCAAACACCGTGCATGCCTTGCAGCACCACGGTATCAGCGACCAGAAGCTTCAGCAATTGCTCGAAGAAGTCCAGGCACGACGATCGAACTAAGTCATTGCGCCGCATAATCAAACGATGCGAAGCCGCCTCGATCTCTCTGATCTCCAACTCTTTGTGCATATTGCCGAGGCGCTGAGCCTCACAAGAGCTGCTGAGCAAAGCCACATGTCGCTTGCATCGGCAAGTAACCGCGTTCGCCAGCTTGAGGACCAACTTGGCACCAAGTTGCTCTATCGGCGCACCCACGGTGTCGCCTTAACCGCAGCAGGCGAGGCACTTTTGCTTCATGCGCGTCGCGTCTTAAGACAGCTTGACCATTTGCACATGGATTTGCGCGATTTCGCCGTGGGCTTGCGCGGTCATGTTCGCCTCTTTGCCAACACCACGTCAATCTCTGGCGATCTGCCCGAGGCGCTCGGCCTATTTCTTACACAAAACCCAACAGTTACCATTGACCTCAAAGAACACCTCAGCGCTGATGTCGTACTCGCCTTAAAACAGGCCCGTGCCGATTTGGGCATTGTCGCCGGTGAAATCGATACCGAAGGTTTGGCGGTCCACGAATTTGGCCATGACGATCTCGTGCTGGCCGTCCCTAAAACCCATCGCCTAACCCTGCGCAACCAAGTCCACTTTGCCGATACCCTCGAGGAGTACCACGTCACCTTGAGCCAAAGCAGTGCACTTGCAGGATTTATATCAGCACAAGCTCAACAGCTTGGCGCAGATTTACAATTTCGATTACAAATGGCGAGTTTTGACTCCATTTTGCGCATGATCGAAGCAGGTGTTGGCGTGGGTGTTGTACCGCGCTCAGCGGCTGCTCGCTATGGTCGCAGAGGCTTATTTGCGGTGGTCGACCTCTACGATAGCTGGGCGATCCGCGAATTAAAAATTGTAGCGAAAGAGGCGTCGAGCCTTCCACGATCAGCCAAATCATTGCTCGACTTTTTAGTACAATGGCCTCAAGCACATCGCAGACGTGCGCGATACCGACGCCTATGAATTCATGGCCTTGCCAAATTCGATAAACCACTGGATGCTTTGTGGGTTTGCCATCGAGTCTTTATTGAGTGCTGCCGCTGGGTCTTGACCAAGCAGTATCTTTTTCACCGGCACTTCGAGCTTCTTACCTGATAAGGTGCGAGGAACCTCGGCGATGGCATGCACGGCATTTGGCACATGCCGGGCTGATAATTGTTCACGGATGGCACTGAGCAATCGCTTGCTGAGCGCTTCATCGAGTGCGTGCGCACCGCGCAAGACCACAAACAAGAGCATCATGCTCGGGCGACCTAAGTACTCTAAATCGATGACGAGTGAATCGGCAATCGCCTCAAAGGCCTCGACCACTCGGTAGAGCTCACTGGTTCCCATCCGGATGCCATGGCGGTTTATGGTCGAATCTGATCGGCCATAAATAATGGCACTTCCTCGGTCGGTAATCTCTAGCCAATCGCCATGCCGCCACACGCCGGGAAACTGTGTGAAGTAGCTGTCAAAGTAACGTTTGTTTTCTGGATCGTTCCAAAAATAAAGTGGCATTGAGGGCAATGGCTTGGTACAAACCAATTCGCCCACTTGATTGATCAGGGCATGCCCCTCGTCGTCAAAGGCTTCGGTTGCCGAACCCAAACATCGACATTGCATCTCACCTTCATAAATCGGAAGCATGACCGAAGCACCAATAAAGGCTGCACCTGGATCGGTACCCCCTGAGATGCTTGCCAACATCACATCCTTGCTCACCGACTCATAGACCCAGCGATAGCCCGCAGCAGTAAGCGGCGAGCCTGTTGACCCAAGTGTTTTAAGCGCACTAAGATCAACATGCTCGCTTGGTCGGTACTGCTCCTTGATACACATCCCGATGTAAGCTGGGCTGATGCCGACCAAGTTTGCTCGATGTCGGCTCACGAAGGACCACAAAGTATCAAAGTTGGGATAACTCGGATGACCGTCAAGTTGCAAGATCGTCGCCCCGCCCATTAAAGAGCTGACCAAGGAGTTCCACATAATCCAACCGGTTGAGGTCTGCCAGAAGAAGCGCTCACCAGGATTGATATCGAGGCCCAAGGCCAAACTCTTTAAGCCTTCGACAATCGTGCCTCCATGACCGTGAACAATCGGCTTTGGCATGCCGGTGGTTCCAGAGGAGTAAACAATCCATAAAGGTGCATCAAAGGGCAAATCAACAAAGCTGGGCTTAGCGAAGTGGGTGCTTGATTGCCTCAGAAAATCTTGCATATCAACATAAGCCATGCCACGGTCGCTGCAATATGCTTTGATATGATCTGTTTTGTGTATCGTAGGTAATAAAATAACCAAGCGAAGACTTGGCAATTGTTTCAAAATATCGATCAGTACCTCACTTCGATCGTAAGCCTTTCCTGCATAGTGATAGCCATCAACAGCAACAAGTACGCTTGGTTCAATTTGGCGAAATCGATCAAGCACGCTTGTTGCGCCCATATCAGGTGAAGCTGAGGACCAAATCGCACCCAAAGATGCGCTTGCCATCAAGGCCATTAAACTTTCGGGAACATTGGGCATAAAAGCTGCGACACGATCACCTTGCTTAATGCCCTGATTGCGCAATAAGGCTTGCAAATGTGCAACATCAGAGGCTAGCTCCTGCCAAGTCCACTGCCTCTCGGCTTGTGTTTCGCTTTGCGCGATCACAGCGGCTTTTTGTGCAAAGTCCTCATGCTCAGACCATCTCAAACACTGCTTTGCATAGTTAATCGCTGCCCCTGTAAACCACGTGGCCCCTGGCATGGTGGCACTGGCAAGTACCTTGTGATAACCGGGCGCTGGCGTTGCGCTTTGGACCTTAAAGTGCTCCCAAATACTCGCCCAAAAGCCTTCAATATCATCCACTGACCACTGCCAGAGGCTGTGATAATCTTTGAATGTCAAGTCTCGTGTTTGTTTTAGAAATGATATATAAATTGTTATAGGCGAAGCGGCAAGGCGCTCAGCACTTGCCTGCCAGAGCATAGGTGGTATGGTTTTCATCATGATGCGCTATGTATCGTGAGGGGCTTTTTGCGAGCTCTTATCATCAAGCCTTGCATTGAGCTCAAAGGGTTGCAATAGGTGTTGCGGGCGATCCGACGGCGCCAGGCAGGCGAAGCGGCGGTGCTGTGAGTAAAAACCTTGAGCGCTTCTGGGCCTTTAAAGCCTGGGCTAGTTCGTGGAGGTACCAAATTTCACCAAGCGGTACACCCAGCTTAAATAAGCAGTGCTGATGCAGGGGTAAGGTCGCGCAAGGACCGGGGGGCTTGCTGCCATCGTAGTGTTCAACCGCATAGTTATCAGCAATCAGCGCGCTAATCTGACGATCGCTGATCCACTGCAATAAGCGCTTGTCGCGTCCATCAAGTGCAGCGCACAAATCGT
>VGHV01000020.1 GCA_016868095.1 Betaproteobacteria bacterium | reverse complement strand
CCGACGTGGTGTCGGGTGCCTACGAACACACCATCAATCTGCAGCAAAAAGGCCAGATGTTTCAAGCCTTCGTCTTGCAGGGTCGTGCGCCACAAATGGCCATTGGCGTATCCAGTAAAACCATGGCGGGATATAAGAGCGTTACCGATTTGAAGGGGAAAAAGATTGGCGTGTCTGCGCCTGGCTCCTCAACCAATATGATGGCGAGTTTTATGCTCGCAAACGCGGGCCTTAAGGCTAGCGATGTCTCCTTTGTGGGCGTAGGTACGGGAGCAGGCGCGGTGACGGCCTTGCGTTCCGGGCAGATTGACGCAATCTCAAATGTTGAACCGGTCATGACCATGCTTCAGCAAAGCGGTGACATTCGCATTGTTGCTGATATGAGAACGATGAAAGGTACCCAGGACTTCCTCGGAGGTCCGATGCCTGCAGCCTGCCTTTACGCGCCTCTCACATTTGTACAAAAATATCCAAACACCGCGCAAGCCCTTGCATCGGCAATTATTCGTGCAAACCGCTGGATTGAGTCGGTGGGCCCATCAGAGCTCATCCGGACAGTACCTGAATCCTATCTGCTTGGCGATCGAGGTATTTATCTCGCAACCTTTAATGCGATTCGAGACTCGATTTCGCGCGATGGTTTGATCCCTGACGAGGGCAGCAAAACAGCTTTGAAGTTGCTTGAAGCATCCACACCGAAGTGGGATAAGACAAAGGTTGACTTAGCCAAAACCTATACCAATGAGTTTGCGAAGAAGGCGCTAGCCAAACTTGGAAAAGCGTAGCGCTTTGCCCTTGGCGTCAGCGCCCGAGAGGTCTCAAAAGGGGCCTGATGCGTTGTTGCTTCAGGGCCTGAGGGTCACCTTTGTATCGCGAGATCAACCAGGACAGCGCTATACCGCGGTTGACGCGACTGATTTGCGTATCGCAAGCGACGAGTTTGTCTCAGTCGTTGGGCCCACGGGTTGCGGTAAGTCAACCCTGCTCAATATCGCAGCAGGCCTTCTTGAGCCATCGGCGGGTCGGGTTGAAGTTTTTGGGCAGGCTCTACAGGGGATTAATCCACGCGCAGGTTATATGTTTCAAACCGAAAGCCTCATGCCCTGGCGTACGGCTCTTGAGAATGTTGCCGCTGGGCTCGAATTTCGCGGTGTTTCTCAGGATGAGCGAGAGGATCAGGCTAGAGCCTGGCTTGCCCGCGTTGGACTTGCAGGTTTTGAGGATCGCTTTCCCCATCAGATGTCTGGCGGCATGCGAAAGCGCACTTCGCTTGCCCAAACCTTAATTCTTGACCCCGATTTGATTCTGATGGACGAGCCTTTTTCCGCGCTCGATATTCAAACCCGCCAATTGATGGAGAACGAAGTCTTAGCGCTTTGGTCGGCCAAGCGCAAAGCCGTGCTTTTTATAACCCACGATCTGGATGAGGCGATCGCCATGAGTGATCGGGTGGTTGTCATGTCGGCTGGCCCGGCAAGCCGACCCATTGGGGAATTTGTCATCGATCTGCCGCGTCCGCGTGATGTTGCCGAGATTCGACTCGATGCGCGCTTCAATGCACTTCATGCAGCGATTTGGGATGTTTTGCGCGACGAGGTCTTAAAGGGGTACCGGCAGCAGTTGCCAGGACTGCCATCCGAGGGGGCCAAACCTTGATTGGCGATCCTCGTTCATGTTTTGAGGCTCAAGCACGATGAATCTTGAACGTGGTGTCGGTTTGCTGACCGCGCGGCTCGCTTTGCTTGTAGCAGTGTTAGGCATTTGGCATGTGGCAGCACGTGATCCCCAAGTTGCGTTTTTCATCGGCGAGCCCTTCAAGGTTGCCGCTCAAGTCGTCTCTTGGTTTGTGATTGAGGCGGATATTTACGGCCATCTCGCTGTCACCTTACTCGAGACATTGATGGCTTTTGTCATCGGCACCGTCTTTGGACTTTTGATGGGTCTTTGGCTGGCACTGAGCCCAACCGCCGCAGCGATTCTCGATCCCTACATTAAGGCGCTCAACTCCATGCCCCGGGTCATTCTTGCACCCATCTTTAGTGTGTGGTTCGGTTTGGGTATGGCATCGAAGGTCGCGCTGGCCATAACGCTCGTGTTCTTTATTGTGTTCTTTAATGTATATCAAGGCGTTCGCGAGGTCAGCCCTGTCATTCTGGCCAACGCAAAAATGCTTGGTGCAAGCCAGCGACAACTCTTACGCGCTGTGTATTTGCCCTCTGCGACAAGCTGGGTGTTTTCTTCGCTCCACACCTCGGTGGGCTTGGCTTTTGTCGGGGCTGTGGTTGGTGAGTACCTGGGTTCTGCCCGCGGGGTGGGTTATTTAATTTTGCAGGCTGAAGGGACCTTCGATATCAATACCGTGATCGCAGGGATTGTGGTCCTGACCTGTTGCGCCCTGATCCTTGATGCCTTGGTGAGCTTGATCGAAAAACGACTGCTCACCTGGCAACCTAAGCAAGGTGAGACGGAAAAACTTTAGACGCGCTTGACGATAAGGGGGAGCCTTTTTTGACCGCACATCAAAGTTGACCATGAATCAAAGTTGACCATGAATCAGGGTCGGGCCCCCGTTAGCCAGGCTTTGCAGCCGCAAAGGCACGTTCAAGAAAATCAAGCCTGTCCTGCCCCCAGAAGGGTACGCCGTCGAAAATATACCAAGGTGCACCAAAAACCTCAGCCTGCAGTGCCTCCTGGGTGTTTGCTTCGTAGCGGGCATGGGCAGATTCGCTTGCGGCCTTTGCGAGTAATTCATCGGCCTTGAAACCAATCCTTTGCAAGGCTGCACGGACATCGTTTTCATCAGCGATATTGGCTTCATCGGCCCAAACCGATTTGAGCATGGCGCCAGCTACCATGACGGCGGCTTTGGTGCCAAGCAATTCATCAGCTGCAATCACGCATCGCGCTGCAAGTCGGTCATCGGCGGGGAAAAACTTCGGATGAATAGTCAGAGGCAAGCCACTGAGTTGGCGCCAGCGCTCGAGTTCGACCAATCGATAAGCCTGCCGCTGCGGCGCACGTTTGGCCAGCGGAAGCCCTCCCGATGCCGGGAAAATCTGTCCGAGGTTCATCGGTTTGACCCGAATCGCCACCTGATGCTTCTCGGCCATGGCGACGAAACGCTCATGACCCAAATAAGTCCAGGGTGAGGTGCAGACAAAGTAGTAATCACAGAACTTTTGCATGGTCTTCTCGTTGTCCTTCAATGCGCTTCATGAGCTTGGATTACTTCGTCTTGGCAGGCTCGCTCGGCGCTACGGCAGGGCTTGCTGCGGGCGTCGAAGTTGGCTGATTGACGCCTGCCGGCGCTGTTGGAGCGGGTGCACTGACTGCTGAGGGGCCCGATGCCGGTGCGCTGACCGCGGCAGGTGCTGCATGAGCGGCTTTAGAGCTCTTCGCATCCCCACCCCAAATCATGCCCATCACGGGTACTAACAAGAGCGCCACGATGTTGATGATCTTGATGAGCGGGTTGACTGCAGGGCCTGCGGTGTCCTTGTAGGGGTCGCCCACGGTGTCGCCGGTCACAGCGGCTTTGTGTGCATCGGAGCCCTTGCCACCGTGATGGCCTTCTTCAATATACTTTTTCGCGTTATCCCAGGCACCGCCGCCTGTACACATCGAAATCGCGACGAAAAGGCCGGTGACGATGGTGCCCATGAGAACCCCGCCAAGCGCCGCCGGGCCCAAGAACACACCAACCAGAATTGGTACGACGACGGGCAGAATCGATGGCACGATCATTTCCTTGATCGCTGCTGCGGTTAGTAAGTCCACCGCTTTGGAGTACTCAGGCTTGGCCTTGCCCTCCATAATGCCCTTGATTTCACGAAACTGCCTGCGCACTTCTTCAACCACCGATCCGGCAGCACGACCTACAGCTTCCATAGCCATGGCACCGAACAAGTACGGAATCAGGCCGCCAATAAATAAACCAATAATGACCCGCTCATTCGATAAATCGAAGGTTGTATCGAGGCCGGCACTTTCGAGCGCGTGGGTGTAGTCCGCAAAAAGCACAAGTGCAGCTAACCCCGCCGAGCCGATCGCATAGCCCTTGGTCACTGCCTTGGTTGTGTTGCCCACGGCATCGAGAGGGTCGGTGATGTTGCGCACTGAGTCGGGCAGTTCAGCCATTTCAGCGATACCGCCAGCGTTGTCGGTAATGGGTCCATAAGCATCAAGCGCGACCACAATGCCTGCCATCGATAACATGGCGGTTGCTGCAACCGCAACGCCATATAAGCCGCTTAAGGCATAGGACTCAAGAATCGCAACACAAACAAAAAGTACGGGCCACATGGTCGACTTCATCGACACCGCGATACCAGCGATGATGTTGGTGGCGTGTCCTGTGGTGGATGCCTGCGCCACGTATTGGACCGGCTTATATTCGGTGCCGGTGTAGTACTCGGTAATCCAGACGATCGCACCGGTCAGCACCAAGCCAACCAGTACACAAAGCCAGATATTCATGACCGAGGTGTTGGAGGCGGCAAGGTCTGCACCGGTAAACACCCAAGCTGTCAGCGGATAGGCGACTACCAGCGCGAGCACGCCGGCCACGATTAAGCCCTTATATAGGGCATTCATGATCTTGCCACCGGGGGTGGCTTTCACAAAAGCAGCACCAATAATCGATGCGATGATCGACATGCCGCCTAAAACCAGCGGGTAGAGCACGGCCTGTGCCTCGGCACCTTTAAGCATCAGCGCACCAAGCAACATGGTGGCAATCAAGGTGACTGCGTAGGTCTCAAAGAGGTCGGCGGCCATTCCTGCGCAGTCGCCCACGTTATCGCCCACGTTGTCGGCAATCACAGCGGGGTTACGGGGGTCATCTTCAGGGATGCCTGCCTCGACTTTACCGACCAAATCTGCGCCCACGTCAGCGCCTTTGGTGAAAATACCGCCACCTAAACGGGCAAAAATTGAAATAAGCGAGCTACCAAAGGCCAGGCCAATCAGCGGTTTGATCACATCGTGAAGCGATGCGCCTTGCGCACCCATTTTTACCAGGATGAAGTAGTAGCCAGCTACGCCAAGCAGGCCAAGCCCAACCACCAGCATGCCGGTGATGGCACCACCTTTAAAGGCTACTGCAAGTGCTTCATTCAGACCCTGGGTTGCGGCTTGCGCGGTTCGCACATTGGCGCGTACCGACACATTCATGCCGATGTAGCCTGCGGCACCCGACAGAATCGCACCGATCGCAAAACCAATTGCAGTGGTCGTGCCCAGCCCGGGTACCACCCAGATCACGAAAAACAACACCACGCCAACAATACCGATGGCACGATATTGCCGATTGAGATAGGCGCTTGCGCCAGTTTGAATGGCCGCAGCAATTTCTTGCATTCTTGCATTGCCCGCAGGCAGTGAAGAAATCCATTGACTTTGCACCACGCCGTAGAGCACGGCGGCCAAACCACAAATCAGGGACATCCACAGTCCCATTGATGTTGCCTCACTCATCGTTGTCTCCTCTCAGTTCTTTTAATCGACGATGCAAAAACCGGACGCGATCCGGTGACTCGGCGAAGCGTCCTGCCCGTGCCGAATCGAAGCTTACAACGTGCTGCCCAGCTTTGGGCAGCAGCTTGCAAAAGGCTTGTTTTGAATTCTTAGGGTTTGTGAGCGCGAAAAGCTTGCAAGCCTTAGCGTAAGGCCTCTAGAACACGCTCACTAATGGCATCGACCGCGCCCTGACCCGATATCTTTCGATAGCGTGGGGCACCACTTGAACCTGTGGCTGCCCACTTGCCGTAATAATCAACCAATTGTCTGGTTTGAGCGTGGTAGACCTCCAGGCGCTTACGCACGGTTTCCTCGCGATCATCGTCGCGTTGGATCAAATCCTCACCAGTGACATCATCCTTGCCCTCAACTTTAGGGGGGTTGAAGTGGACATGGTAGGTGCGGCCACTTGCCGTGTGAACACGCCTGCCACTCATGCGGCTGACAATGTCCGAATCAGGTACGTCGATTTCAAGAACTACGTCAATTTGGACGCCCGCATCCTTCATCGCCTCAGCCTGAGGAATGGTTCTGGGAAAGCCGTCAAATAAATAGCCGTTTGCACAATCGTCTTGCTTGAGGCGGTCCTTGACCAGGCCAATGATGATGTCATCAGACACCAGACCACCCGAATCCATGACTTTTTTGGCTTCAAGTCCAAGTGGGCTGCCGGCCTTGACAGCGGCACGCAACATGTCGCCGGTCGAGATTTGCGGGATGTTATAGGTCTTGGTGATAACGGCCGCCTGAGTGCCCTTACCAGCACCGGGTGGTCCCAATAGAATCAGTCGCATGCTTATGGTCTCCGTAAATAATGCCTTTAGTGAGCTGCCCTGTTTCGATTATTTCCCTTCTCAATGCGAGCGGATTCATCGACAACGCCAACCGAGGGTAATCGCAAAACGCTTGCCCGGTCAATCGATGGGAAGCCGTTTGCTTCAGCTCGCGAGCTGCTGCAGCCTCTTGCGTACGAGGGCCCTGACATGCTCTAAGTCTTCAGCAGTATCAACGCCTGGAGGAGCTGCAGCGTCCATTCGATAAACGCTAATCCGGTATCCGTGCCATAAGGCTCTTAACTGCTCGAGCGCTTCAAGCTGTTCTAAGGCGGGCGAAGCAAGGCTCGGAAAGCTTTGCAAGAAAGGCAGCCGGTAGGCATAGATGCCAACATGTCGCATCAAGGCCTCACCAAGGTCTGCGCGACGTTGATCTCGATCAAAGGGAATCGTGGCACGAGAAAAATACATGGCCTCATCGCGATCATTGAGCACGAGCTTGACCACATGGGGACTGTGGATGCCGACGGGATCATCGAGTGGATGTGCGGCGGTCGCCATGGCTGCTTCTGGTGCGGAGGCAAGCTTGTCAACCAGCGCATTGATGAGTTCGGGTTCGATCAGGGGTTCATCGCCTTGTACATTCACAACAATGTCGTCATCGGGAATATGCAAGCGTGCAGCAGCTTCGGCGAGCCGATCGGTACCTGAGGCATGATCGCTTCGCGTCATGATGGCTTCATAGCCGAAACCCTCGACGCATTGGGCGACTTCTTCACTATCGGTTGCCACGATGACTCGATGCGCACTCGCTTTGAGACATTGATCAAGCACCCGTATAACCATCGGGCGACCTTCAATATCGGCTAAGGGCTTACGGGGTAAGCGGCTTGAACCGAGCCTGGCGGGAATAAGTATCCAGGTCTTCAAGCGCCTGCCTGCTCATCAGCACCCCGAAAAGGCACTTGTGCTTCAGATCGTTCGGACTCGGTTGATCGCGCTTCGGCAAGCAACATCACCGGAATACCATCTCGGATTGGAAAGGCCAGGTGATCGTGTTCACAGATCAATTCAAGCGCCTGCCGGTCGTGTCTTAGGCTGTTTTTGCAAATCGGACAGGCAAGAATTTCAAGAAGTCGATGGTCCACGCGCGATATGCTCCAATGCCAGACAGAGGGGTTCGGGGGCACTATGGGTCTGAAACAACACATAGACCGTTAAGGGGAGATCGCCATATTTTACGGCGTCTTTGGCGGTCATTACGATCGCGTCAATCGCCTGACCGCAGGCTGACGCTGTGGCCAACACCCCATCAAGATCTAAGGCTCTATGATCGCCCGGAAACTGCCAGTGTGCCTCAATCCCTTGCTCAGCCAAGGCATTGGCAAGTGCCTCGGCTTGAGCGATTCCTGCAACCCCTAGCAAGTTCGCCCCACAAACACGTTCGGCAAACTGCGTCAAGGTGATCGCATCTGCGCGACCAGCGAGCCAGTCGCGACGATCCATCACCACAAGACCTGGTTCTGGAAGCCACTGACTCGATCTTGCAAGCGCATTGATCTCGATTTTCGAAAGCATGAAGTCCTGTCCTGGTTTAGGCCTTGCGCTCGGCTTGCGAAGCAGCAAGTAATCCGAGGGCTTCCTATTTCTGACAGGCTCGCGCAGCGGGCCTGCGGGCAAGCAACGGCGATTGCCAAGACCGCGTGAATCGACAAGCAGGATTTCGTAGGCGCGTTCAAGACCTCGGTGTTGTAGTCCGTCGTCTGAAAGAATCAAGTCGAGTTGCGCTTGCCGACTTAAGCACAGCGCAAGGGCTGCGCTGCGATCGCGCCCAACAAATAGGGGACATGCGCTTTCGATGGCTAACAGGACTGCTTCATCGGACCAGCCTGCGCGCCACGCGTCGAAGGGGCTCGCATAGTGATCGGTTAGGAGTTGACCCTCAAGCTTCCCCCCATAACCACTGCACAAAATCGCGATGCGCAGTCCTCGCTGTCGCAAGGCTTTTGCAAGTGCAATCACCAAGGGTGTCTTTCCCGATCCGCCGGCCACTAAATTGCCCACGATGACAACCGGTGGTCTTTGATCCTGCTTTATCGTGATCCCCGCGCGTCGTTTGCTTGCAAGTCTTTCTACGGCCTGCGCTGCAGCCAAGCCAAGCCAGGATCGTGTGACAAGCCACACGAGCGCACCAATCACAGCGCCAACTGCTCCTCTCGGCACAAGCGAGTGATGTTTCGCCGATGGCTCCCCCCCTGAAGGAAACCAGGCAGCCAACAAAGCTTGCTCAAGCGAGGACCTGAAGGTTGCCGGCGCCGTCTGCTGCACGGTCGCAGGCGAGTCAGACGATCGACCCAGGACTTTGGTCGATTCGCCGGGCGTCTTAGTCTTTTTGCGTGACGAGTCCAACGCGCTCAATGCCTGCTTGCCTAGCTGCATCCATGACGCGTACCACAGCGCCATGGGGTGCGAGGCGGTCGGCGTAAATCATCATGCTTGGAGCTTTAGCGCGCATTGCGGCCTCGCTTTGCTTGATGTGGTCAGGTTTTGATGGGTCCACTGTGGCATTGACATCATTTTTAGCGTTTAGTGTTTGTCGAGCCTCGATAAAGGCCTTAACGAGTGCGCCTGCATCAAGGCCGCTGAGTGCTTGGGTGTCCCCGATCCGAATGCTGCCATCACGTAGCACGGCCACTCGAAGTCCTGTTCGTGCGATCTCAGTACCGGCTCGGCTTGAGGCCAAATTCAAACCAAGTTGAGACCATTTACTAAGGGTGCTGGTCACCAGGACAAACATCAAGACCACAAGCAACAGGTCGATCAGCGCAATCAGACTGATATCGGGCTCAGGTTTTGAGCGAATCGAAAACAAGCTGGGTCGATGTCTGAAGCCCATCCAGGCCATCACGAATCCCCTGATGAAGAAACTGTCTTGTGATGATCCACACTGGCTTGCTCCACGCGCTCTTGCCTGAGGGGCTGGCCTAATTGGTGCAGCCAACGCTGCGCCATCGTTTCTAAATCCGCAACGAATCCATCACAACGTTCGCGCAATAAGCGGTGGGCAAGCGTGGCTGGAATAGCAAGCCCGAGTCCGAGTCCGGTTGCATGCAGGGCCATGGCAATCGCTGCAGCGAGGGCCTGAGGGTCGGCTTGATCGCCCGATTGGACGCCAAATGCCTCAATCATGGCTGCAACCGTGCCAAGCAGACCGACCAAGGGCGCAAGGCTGGCAAGTGTTGCCAAAAGACTAAGTCCTCGCTCAAGTTCGCGAACCATGGCCTGCCCGGTAATTTGCACGGCGAGTTCTTGACTCGATCGATCCTCATTCCTGGCGTTGAGGCCCGCTACCAGGACTTTGCCCGCCATCGAGGACTTTTCAAGCGCGCTTTGCGCTTGCAGCAGGTCCGGATGTTCGTTGGGGCGACGTCGGATGAGGACAAGCAAGTCGCTTGCAGTCGCCAAGGCTTGAGTCGGCAGTACTTGCGATCGACGCATCACCCATAAGCGATCGATCACAATTGCGAGCGCCGCCACTGACATGGCGAGCAAAATCCACGCAGGCCAACCGGCTTGACGGAATATGTCGATCACGGCTTAACAGCCCTCAGACCGTTCAATTGTTTCAACTTAAGTATCATTTCAGGCTTGAGGTCGGTGCACCTGTCGAATTGTCCGCCCGAATGTCTGTGTGAGCAAATCCGCAAGCTGTGCATGCTTACAGGGCTTTCGTTAATCATTCACAATTTCTGTGGATAACTATGTGCAAAGCCTGTCCCGAAACTTTCCAAAGGCTTGAAAATTCAGGGTTTGAATCATCTGCTGAAAAAATAGTCAAATTAAAATCATTTAAAATCAATGGCTTATCATATTAATCAGGGCATTCCAAGGGTTTTTCTATGGCTCTCCCCACAACGTCCGAAGTTGTGGAAAGCATTCGGCCGGAAAGTCCCATGAAAGCTGGTTTTCTTCAAGGCGATTCCGATTCGCTAGGCCTTGGCGCTTTAAAAGGCCCCGAAGTGCTCGCTGTTTCCGAGCTTGTTCGGCGGATCGCAGGGCTACTGGAGAGACAATTTCCTTTGCTCCGGGTAAGAGGAGAAGTTTCGAATCTAAGCGTTGCAAGCAGTGGCCATCATTACTTCAGTTTGAAGGATCGACAGTCGCAAATTCGCTGTGTCATGTTCCGCAATAAGGCCCAGTTCATGGGGTTTCGGCCTAAAGAAGGTGACATGGTCGAGGTCTTAGCGCAGCTCTCGGTTTATGAGCCGCGTGGCGACATCCAACTGCAAATCGAACAAATGCGTCCCGCAGGTCAAGGCGACTTGCAATTGCAGTTTCTTCGACTCAAACAAAAGCTCCAGGCAGAAGGTCTTTTCGATCAGGAAAGAAAGCGGGTTTTGCCCGAGCTGCCGAGGGCCATTGGCGTCATCACGTCCTTGCAGGCCGCAGCCCTTCGCGATGTGCTCGCAACCCTCGGCCAGCGCATGCCATCGATTCCAGTGGTCATTTATCCGGCATCGGTCCAGGGGCTATCGGCGCCCAAGGAATTGATCGAGGCATTCAGGCAAGCCAACGAGCGCAGGGATTGTGATGTTTTGTTGCTTGTGCGGGGAGGCGGTTCGATCGAGGATTTGTGGGCCTTTAACGATGAAGCGCTGGCTCGTTGTATCGCCTCTAGCCCTATTCCAGTGATTGCGGGTATTGGCCATGAAAGCGATGTGACGATTGCCGACTTCGCTGCGGATTGGCGCGCGCCAACTCCCACGGCGGCCGCGACCCAGTCTTGTCCAAGCTGGCAAAGCCTTGAGCGGCAACTACAGCATGTTGCGCAGACCATGCAACTGCGTTGGCAGTCAAACCTGCGCCGCTTTGAGCAGCACACCGACCGCCTGGCACGGCAACTTAAGGCACCGTCTGAGCGCTTACAGGAGCGAGCCGAATGGCTTCAACGGCTAAGTTTGCGCTTGCGATCCCCGGACTTAGACCGACTTGGTGAAGCCTTGGCGATGAGGGCTCGGAGGCTTGGGCAGGCACTGGAAAAGACCATGAAGTCTCGGGAATCTCAGCTCGATGTGTTCAGCAAACAACTCGAGCTTCTCAGTCCTCAGCGCATACTTGAGCGTGGCTATGCGCTGGTCACCGATGAACATGGACGCCTCGTTCGCAAGGCCACGGCAGTGGCCCCAGGCGACATGCTCGATGTCAGCCTCGCCGAGGGGCTCATCAAAGTTGAAGTTGCCGGCACGGGCGACTGAACGCGAGTTGTTTCGCTACTGGACCTAAGGCGAGCCGAAGAGTTTTGGGTGGCCAATACGACTGCCTTCGCGCAAGCCTTTGCGTACAAACCAGCCCTGCTCCATTTCAAGTGCGAAGCGCACGGGCTCGCGGGCGCAATGACTCTTTTCGCTGTGTGCTTGCATGTCTGCGATATTGGCGATCGTGCCGTCATCTCGCAAAAAGGCGATGCTCAGCGCAAGCGGCGTGTTTTTCATCCAAAAGCAGTAGGGCGAGGCTTGCTGGAAAATAAACAACATGCCGTGATTCGGGGCGAGTTGCTCACGAAACATCAAGCCTCGTGATCGGGTCTCGTCATTAGCCGCTACCTCGGCAACGATTCGGTGCATACCGGCTCGAAGTTCGATTTGAGGAAGCGGTGGATTTCGATCCTGGGCAAGGGCCGAACCTTGCAATGTGGCAAAAGCTAGCATCAGCACGGTGCTGATTTGAAGCGCTAGATGCGATAAGCCAGCGGGCTGACTACCTGCGGATCTGTAGAACGAGCTCACAGCAGCCTTCGTGTTCCAAAGACTCATCATCTGTTAATTAAACGATAAACCTACAAAAATAAAAAGGCAGGATAAACCTGCCTTAGAAAACCAAAAAGCGACCTAATGGTCGCCTTCCGATTACTTCTTTTGCTCTTTCTTAGCGTCGGCTTTCTTGTCGTCTTTCTTGGCGTCAGAAGCGTAAGCAGCACCAACAGCAAACATGCCGGCCATCAGGATAGCGATCAATTTTTTCATGATTTCCTCTTCTTGGAAAGTTGATATTGACCAAGTGGTCATATGCTTCAACGTTCAGCGGATGCTTTGGTTGACAGCAGTTTGTGAGTGTAATGTTCTAGGTTCGGGTTGCCCATGATGTGTTGGCTAGGCGCAACAATAACGCCTGACTTGTCGGAGGCCGCAAAGAAAAACCGGCCAGGAGGCCGGTTCTTTTTTGGGCTGTTCAGCGACCGTTCAGGTTGGGGCCTGAATATTGGATGCTTGTTTCCCCTTCGGACCCTGGACCACGTCAAACTGCACACGTTGTCCTTCTTTCAGCGTACGAAATCCGTTCATTTGGATTGCTGAAAAATGTGCAAATAAATCTTCGCCGCCCTCATCAGGCGTGATAAAGCCAAAACCTTTGGCGTCATTGAACCACTTCACCGTACCGGTCGCCATTGCAAAACCCATCCATCAAAAAGACTACAAAACATCCCGATCGAATGATCGAAAACTGAAACGTGCAAGGAAAAACCCTTAATCACGCAGGGATTCTCTGGTCTAAAGGACTGAACGTCAAGTGCGAACAACAACTTCATGACGCTTTTGTAGGCTTTGTAAAGATTTTTAGGCGGTCGCCGTTGTTTTTCGTCGTTTTATGACAGGAAAACAACAATCAAATCCGTGGGTCCAGTGCCACCGAAACCCCCGGCTACGGCTTAAAATCGCTGGCATGCCAAATTCAAACTCACCAAGTCTTGTTCTCGACAAACAAGAGGCCAAGACGAAACCACCGCCCATGTACCGGGTCGTCCTGCTGAATGACGATTACACGCCCATGGAATTTGTGATCCTCGTGCTGCAAAAGTTCTTTAAGATGGGGCGTGAGAAAGCAACGCAGGTCATGCTGAAAGTGCACCAAGAGGGCAAAGGAGTCTGCGGACTTTTCCCGCGCGATATCGCGGCCACCAAGGTCGAACAAGTTTGTAGTTTTGCAAGGCAGCATCAACATCCGCTGCAGTGCGTGATGGAGGAAGCATGATTGCTCAGGAATTAGAAGTTAGTCTGCATATGGCCTTTGTTGAGGCTAGACAGCAGCGCCACGAGTTTATAACCGTTGAGCATCTCTTGCTCGCGTTACTCGATAATCCCTCCGCCGCTGAGGTGCTGCGCGCTTGTGCCGCAAACATCGAAGATTTGCGGAAGAATTTGACCGGGTTTATCAAAGAAAACACGCCCGTAGTTCCTGGTACCGACGATATCGATACGCAGCCAACGCTAGGGTTTCAGCGGGTCATACAGCGTGCCATCATGCACGTGCAGTCCACATCCAACGGAAAAAAAGAAGTCACCGGCGCCAATGTGCTGGTGGCGATTTTTGGTGAGAAGGATTCGCACGCTGTTTACTACTTGCACCAGCAGGGCATCACAAGGCTTGATGTGGTGAACTACATCTCGCATGGGATCACCAAGGCTCCTCAGTCCAAGGAGCAGGGCCAGGAAGAGGCCAAGCAGGGTGAGGGTGAAGAGCAGGCAGCTGCTGCGCAACCAGGACAGCCCAACGCGCTTGATCAGTTCACCAATAATTTGAATGCCGCAGCCAAAGAAGGGCGTATTGATCCGCTGATTGGTCGCGAAGCCGAAGTCGAGCGGGTGATCCAGATTTTGTGTCGTCGTCGTAAAAATAATCCATTACTCGTTGGCGAGGCCGGTGTTGGTAAGACTGCCATCGCTGAAGGTTTGGCCTACCGCATCACACAACAAGACGTGCCCGATATTCTTGGTGACGCCACGGTTTATGCACTCGATATGGGTGCACTCCTGGCAGGAACCAAATACCGGGGTGACTTTGAACAGCGACTTAAGCTTGTGCTGAAGCAATTAAAGGCTATCCCCAACGGCATTTTATTTATTGACGAAATCCACACGCTTATCGGTGCTGGCTCTGCCTCGGGAGGTACGCTCGATGCCTCGAATCTTTTGAAGCCAGCGCTTTCTTCGGGCCAACTTAAGTGTATCGGGGCGACTACCTTCACCGAGTACCGGGGTATTTTTGAAAAAGACCACGCACTATCGAGACGTTTTCAGAAAATCGACGTGGGTGAGCCAACGATAGAGCAAACCGTCCAAATCCTGCGCGGTCTGAAATCCCGATTTGAAGAGCACCACAGTGTGAAGTATTCGGCGGCTGCTTTGTCAGCAGCGGCCGAGTTATCGGCTAAATACATCAATGACCGGCACCTGCCCGATAAGGCCATCGATGTGATCGACGAAGCCGGTGCCGCCCAACGCATACTCCCAAAGAGCAAACAAAAGCGAACCATCGGCAAGCTTGAGATTGAGGATATCGTTGCAAAAATTGCAAGAATCCCACCCGCATCGGTGTCATCGGACGATCGCAGCAAACTGCAGCACTTGCATCGCGATCTCACCAACACGGTTTTCGGGCAGGATGCGGCGATCGAAGCCTTGGCTGCGGCCATCAAGATGGCGCGATCAGGGCTTGGTAAGCCTGAAAAGCCGATTGGTTCGTTCTTATTTTCTGGACCAACCGGCGTTGGCAAGACCGAGGTGGCGCGTCAGCTTGCCTTTATTCTTGGTATCGAACTGATTCGTTTTGATATGTCGGAGTACATGGAGCGACACGCGGTATCTCGTCTTATCGGAGCGCCTCCCGGTTATGTGGGTTTTGACCAAGGCGGGCTACTAACCGAGGCAATTACGAAAAAGCCGCATGCGGTTCTCTTGCTCGACGAGATCGAGAAAGCCCATCCTGATGTGTTTAACATCCTGCTACAAGTTATGGATCACGGCACGCTCACCGATAATAACGGTCGAAAAGCTGATTTTCGTAACGTCATTATTGTCATGACAACCAATGCGGGCGCTGCCGATTTGCAAAAGCGTTCGATTGGCTTTTCTAATCTTACGGCGGCTGGTGACGAAATGGCTGAAATCAAGCGGATGTTCACGCCTGAGTTTCGTAACCGGCTTGATGCGATTATTGGTTTCAGAGCGCTCGATGAGCAAATTATTTTGCGTGTGGTTGATAAGTTCTTGATGCAACTCGAAGAGCAACTTCACGAGAAAAAGGTTGAAGCGATATTCAGCGAAAAACTTCGCGCCTATTTGGCTAAGAAGGGCTTTGACCCACTGATGGGTGCGCGCCCGATGCAACGGCTCATCCAGGATACGATTCGTAGGGCGCTTGCTGATGAATTGTTGTTTGGTCGATTGGTTCAAGGTGGCAAAGTCACCGTGGATCTCGATGAAGGCGATCAGGTTAAGCTGGTGATTGCAGGGGCATCCGATGCAAGCAAGCCTTCGTCTGATGCGGGAGAAGAAGCGCCGGAAGTTGTTTCTGTATAGGGGAAGTTGTCACTGTTTAGGTTTGTCTCTGTTTAGGTATTAGCAAGGCTGGTTTTTGTTTGTTTCATTAAGGGGGAGACTGTCATGAGTAAGCGGTGGATCAAGCGTGTGGTCGGGATGATTGGCATTGTCGTAGCAACAAGCCCGTTTGCCGTATCGGCAAGTTCAGTATCGGGAAGCGGAGCGGCACTAGCCGCGAATTGTGCCAACTGTCACGGCACCTCAGGAAGATCTATAGGTGCAATGCCAGCGCTGGCTGGGCAACCCA
>VGHV01000019.1 GCA_016868095.1 Betaproteobacteria bacterium | reverse complement strand
ATCCCACCAAATGCTTCGCCCTTGCTGTTGTTGTTGCTCTAGATGCGGGCGCTGCGTCTTGAGTTGCTCGATAAACAAGGTTGCTTCAGAACGATAACTGCGCTGTTTCATGGCAAAAACTCCAAAAATGGCTAAGCGTTAGTTCGCTACACCGCCATTGTAATGACTTGCCCTTGCCGAAGGGGCCTTGTCCACGGTTAATGGGGTCGAGCCGCATCAAAGGCGCTTATTGCGTCGGCTAAATTTTTATAAATCTTTTGCCCGACCAAGTCCTTTAAAAGGCCGCTACGAGCGATCAGCGAGGCAACGTTATCAGCCGCGCCGCAGATCGCCAGGCCGCCGCCGAGCGTTGCCAGGACATCCTTGTACTGGGTCAACACCTCAAGCGCGCTTGTGTCTAGGTAGCTGACTGCTTGCATATCGAGAATAATGTGTTGTGCAGGAGGCTGGTTAGCGTCGAGCGCTGCTTCCATGCGATCAACTGATCCGAAAAACAGAGGGCCACTGAGTTGGCACAGGGCAATGGCTTCACGACGATCGCCTCGCAAGGGCTCGAGCCATTGCAGGTTTGTCAGGCTTGCCATCCGATGAAGAAAGAGCAAACAGGCAAGGCCAACCCCCACTTGGACCGCGATCGTCAGATCGAAGACGACGGTCAATACAAAACTGCCGATCATCAAGGTGCGATGAGGCACGCTGAAGGCCTTCAAACGGGCAAAGGCCTGCCAGTCCCCCATATGGTAGGAGACAAAAAGTAGAACAGCAGCGAGTGCAGCCAAAGGGATATTGGCAGCTAATGGTGCCGCAACCAAGACGATAAGCATCAGTGTGATCGAATGGACCACTGCAGAAATTGGCGACCGTGCCCCACTGCGGACATTGGTGACGGTTCTTGCAATGGTGCCCGTGGCAGCGATGCCACCAAACAAAGGGACGAGCATATTGGCGACCCCTTGCGCAATCAATTCCTGATCGGCATTGTGACGTTCACGAATCAGGCTGTCTGCCATTCTCGCGCAAAGCAAGGACTCAATGCCGCAAAGTAATGCGATAGAGATCGCTGGTACGAGAATTTCCCGGACCTTGCTCCAATCAACATTAGGCGCAGTCGGATAAGGAAGGCTTGCGGGAATACCGCCAAAGCGACTGCCAATGGTCGGCACCTGGATCAGATCGCTACTTATCAAGAGGATACCGAGTAATAAAACAATCACCGTACCGGGAATCTGCTTGGCAACTTCTTTCCAGCGACTTCCGTATTGCCGAAATGATTTGGGCCACCACTGGAGAATGAGCAAGCTCAACACACCCAAAATAAAAGCGGCAACGTCGGTTTGCTGGGCATGACTTGCTAGCGTGTGAATTTGGGCAAAAAAATCTGCAGGCATTTTTTCAATGGGCAGCCCAAAAAAATCGCGCAACTGTTGCAAGGCAATGATCACCGCAATACCGTTGGTGAATCCGGTGATGATTGCGACGGGTACAAAGCGGATGATCCGGCCCAATCGAAGCGCACCTGCCAGCACAAGTAGGGCACCGGCGAGCATTGTTGCCAAAAGCAAATTGCCAGCCCCTATGCGCTCGCCAAGCGTGTAGAGAAGGCCTACAAAAGCGCCTGCAGGGCCTGCGATTTGGACTTTGGAGCCACCAAGTAGCGCAACAATAAAGCCGGCAAGAATGGCTGTTACAAGGCCTTGGGCGGGGCTCACGCCCGAGGCGATACCAAAAGCCATCGCAAGCGGCAGCGCAACAACCCCAACCGTTACGCCCGCCGCCAGATCGGCTCGAAAGTCGCTTGCCTGGTAACCGCGAAGCGAGTCGAGTAATGCAGGTTTAAAGGGGATCATGGCTAAGCCTGCATTGACGAGTTCGTGTCTATCGGATTTTCATGCCTGGTACAGCGCCGACTTCGGCTTCAAGTAAAAACATGCCAGGTACCTTCCCGGTCTCGTCGGCAGCACTCAGCAACATACCCTCTGAGATGCCGAACTTCATTTTTCTCGGTGCAAGATTGGCAACGACCGCAGTCAGTTTGCCTACGAGGCGTTCTGGCGGAATAGAAGCTTTGATCCCAGAAAATATCGTTCTCGGCTTAGACTCGCCTAGGTCAATGATCAGTTTGAGCAACTTGTCCGATCCTTCAACCGGCGTGGCCTCGAGGATGCGACCGAGCCTTAAATCCAGGCTGGCAAAGTCATCGATGCTTATCCATGGAGCCTTCTCGGCTTCACTGGTTTGTTGTGCCTGCTGATCAATTCGATTGGCATCAAGCAAAGCATCAACCTGCTTACGATCAATACGGGTTATTAAGTGTTGGAAGGCCTCCATGCGATGTCCAGGGGGCAAATCGCCATCGCTATCGAAGTCGATCGAGGACCAGTCACGCCCCGCAGCCGAAAGCCGATCGAGCGCAAGCTTACTGGTAGTGGGCAATACCGGTTGGAGCATTCGCATCAATTGCGCAAAGGCGCGGATAGCGGTGCTGCAAACGACGTGCAGGCGCTCTTGATGTTCGGCGAGCTTTGCAAGCTCCCAAGGTTTGTTCTGATCGATATATTGGTTTACTGCATCGCAAATTGCCATCACTTCGCGCATGGCTCGGCCGTACTCCCTGTGTTCATAGTGTTGTGCAAGGGTCTCGGCACCGCACCAGGACTTAGCAAATTCGGCCATTGCTGCTAGGTCATTTCGACCCAAACAGCCATCAAATTTTTTGATTAAAAATCCCGAACAACGCGCTGCGATATTGACCAGCTTACCGACTAAATCAGCATTGACTCGAGCAATGAAATCATCAAGATTGAGGTCGATGTCTTCCATCGACGCATTCAATTTGGCTGCAAAGTAGTATCGCAACCACTCGGGATTAAGCCCTTGGTCGATATAGCTTTTAGCATTGATAAAGGTGCCGCGCGATTTGCTCATCTTCTGACCGTCGACGGTCAGGAATCCGTGTGCAAACACATTGGTTGGTGCTCTAAATCCTGAAAAGTGCAGCATCGCCGGCCAAAACAACGTATGGAAGTACAAGATGTCTTTGCCGATGAAATGGTACTGCTCCCAGGGACTATCCGCCTTGGTGAAGGCATCGAAATCCAGACCGTTATCACTCGCATAGCGTTTGAAGCTTGCGTAATAACCGATCGGTGCGTCAAGCCACACATAAAAGTACTTGCCCGGCGCGTCAGGGATTTCAAAGCCAAAGTAGGGGGCGTCGCGTGATATGTCCCAGTCGGCAAGCTTGCTGCCTTTTGCTTGCACATCATCCGTAGCTTGGCCGTCGCTGCAGGAAGTTTGACCGTTGTCAGAGGAAGTTTCGCTGTCGCCGAGCCACTCCTTAAGCTTATTGCGAGCCTCAACTTGCAGCCTGTCATCGAGCAGTGCCCATTGCCTTAAAAAACGACTGCATCGCGGATCGGATAGTTTGAAAAAATAATGGTCTGAAATTTTTCGTATGGGCTTTGCACCTGATACCACCGAGCGCGCGTCGATCAGATCGGTCGGGCTGTAAGTTGCGCCGCAGGCTTCACAGGAGTCACCGTATTGATCAGGTGCTTTGCAGCGCGGGCAGATGCCTTTGATGAAACGATCGGGCAAAAACATCGATCGTTCTGGGTCATACATTTGCTCGATCGATCGCTTCTCGATAAACCCCGAGTCGCGCAGTGCCAGATAGATCTGATTGGCAAGTGCCTGATTCTCGGGGCTGTGAGTGCTGTAGTAATGGTCAAAGGCAACGCCAAAGGCAGCAAAGTCTCTGGTGTGTTCTTGCCACACCCTGTCGATTAAGGCTTCTGGCGAGATGCCTAGCGATTCGGCGCGCAGCATCACCGGGGTGCCGTGGGTATCGTCAGCGCAAACATAATGAACTTCGTGGCCACGCATCTTTTGGAACCGCACCCAAATGTCGGTCTGTATGTACTCCACCAGGTGACCGAGGTGGATGTCTCCATTCGCGTAGGGTAGGGCGGAGGTGACCAGCATTTTTCGCTGTAGCGCTCGCCCTTGATCTTGAGGCGGCGTGAACTTGGCGTGGCCGGGAGTCGTCATGGCTTCATGGGTAAAGCGCTGAGTGTAGCAAGGCGATCGATTAGACTGACCTCGGGCGGTAAGAACGCCTACCCTACAGACACAACTTAAGTGAAGCCTTCATCATGAGTCCGACTGAAGATGCCCTGCGGGAAGTACTGCGATCGGTCATCGATCCCAATACCGAGAAAGACCTGCTTAGCAGCAAGTCGCTCAAGAAACTCAGATTTGACCAGGGCGAGGTAAGCCTTGATGTTGAGCTTGGTTATCCGGCCCGCACACAAATTGAGGTGATCCGGACAGCGGCTGAGCGAGCGCTGATGGCGCAAGATGGCGTACGACGCGTGAGCGCCAATATCTACCAGCGCATCGTCGCCCATGCGTTTTCGCCCTCAGCCAAGCCGCTCGAAGGCGTCCGCAATGTGATTGCTGTCGCGTCGGGCAAGGGCGGGGTGGGTAAAAGTACAACGGCAGCCAATCTTGCGCTCGCCCTAGCCTCAGAGGGTGCTCGCGTCGGTATGCTCGACGCCGACATTTATGGCCCTTCGCAGCCGACCATGCTCGGCTTATCGGGTAAGCCCCAAAGTCGGGACGGTAAGACCATGGAACCGCACCTTGGTCATGGTTTACAGGTGAACTCGATTGGTTTTCTGATCGGTGAAGACACACCGATGATTTGGCGAGGGCCGATGGCAACCCAGGCGCTTGAGCAACTCATTCGCGACACGCGATGGCAGGATCTTGATTACCTGGTGATCGATATGCCCCCAGGGACGGGCGATATCCACCTCACGCTTGCTCAACGGATGCCGGTTACTGGTGCGGTGATCGTCACCACCCCTCAAGACATTGCCTTGCTCGATGCGCGCAAGGGCCTGAAGATGTTTGAAAAAGTGGGTATTCCGGTGCTCGGCATCGTCGAAAATATGGCGATGCATCAGTGCAGCGCTTGTGGAAAGATTGAACATATTTTTGGCGAAGGCGGGGGCAAGCGCATGGCTGACCGGTATAAGGTTGCGTACTTGGGTGCGCTGCCCTTGGAGTTGAAGATTCGCCAGCAAAGCGATGAGGGCTGCCCCACGGTTGTCGCTGAGCCCAACTCGTCGATCAGCGATCTCTACAGGGGTATTGCACGAAAACTCGCCGTCGCTTTGGCAGCCCGCGCAGTCAGCCATGCGTCAAAGTTTCCGAGCATCGTGGTGCAAAACACTTAGTTAAGCTAGCCCCGAAAGGGGCTGTTTTCTGACGCCAAGGGGCATTTATGAGTGTGAAATCGGATCACTGGATCAGGCGAATGGCCAAGGAGCATCGCATGATTGAGCCCTTCAGCGCTTCGCAAGTGAGAGAGGGAGAGGACGGACAGCGGATTGTGTCTTACGGTACATCGAGCTATGGCTACGATGTTCGTTGCGCCGACGAATTTAAAATCTTCACCAATATTAATGCCTCGATTGTTGATCCCAAGGCCTTCGATCAGGGCTCTTTTGTGGACTTCAAAGGCCCTGTTTGCATCATTCCGCCCAATTCGTTTGCGTTGGCCCGAACCATGGAGTACTTCCGAATTCCAAGGTCAGTGCTCACGATTTGCCTGGGCAAGAGTACGTACGCGCGCTGCGGCATTATTGTGAATGTGACCCCGCTCGAGCCCGAATGGGAGGGCCACGTCACCCTCGAATTTTCGAATACCACGCCCTTACCGGCGAGGATTTACGCAGGCGAGGGCTGCGCACAAATGGTCTTCCTCGAATCAGATGAGGTTTGCGGCACCAGTTATGCAGATCGGGGCGGCAAATATCAAGGGCAGCAAGGCGTAACCCTACCTCGCACTTGAGATGACCCTGCCTTTAAGGCCCGGTAATGACCGAGCAAAGTGAGGCATCGAAGGGCTTGGCTGTTTGGTTCGCACTGTTAACCGGCGTGGCAGTGGTTTCAACCGCGGCCCTCTTGATTCGCTGGGCACTTCAAGCTGGTGCTGCGCCGATGGAGATCGCTGCCGCAAGGCTGTGTCTTGCAGCGCTTGTGATGTGGCCGATAGCGATCTGGATGACGGGCTTGCATGCGGTCAAAACCTTGACCGGTCAGGTCGATCGCTCACTCGTCAAGTGGACGACGATTGCAGGCGTGTCGCTTGCCGCTCATTTCGCGCTTTGGATCAGTTCGCTTGATTACACAAGTGTGGCCTCAAGCGTTGCACTCGTAACAACCAATCCGATTTGGGTGGCGCTTGCTGCCTGGCTTTGGCTTGGTGAAAAGCCCCGCCCCAAGGTCTGGATAGCTATCGCTTTGTCGATTATTGCAAGTCTCCTCATCTCTTGGAAAGATTTGCAAAGTGGCGCAGAGGGTGGTGACCTCGCTGAGAGCTCGGCCTTATGGGGCAACCTGCTCGCATTGCTTGGCGCAATGGCCATGTCGGGCTATATGCTTGCTGCCAAGGCAGTGCAACAGCACAGGCCCAACTGGCCATTGTTGCCCTATGTCGCAACCGTTTATAGCGTCGCGGCACTGGTATTGAGTCTTGTTGTCGGCTATGTAACAGGGCCGTGGTGGCAGCTTAGCCCGGCGGCCTGGCCTGCGCTGTTACTACTTGCCCTCGGCCCCCAGGTGATTGGCCACACCTTGATCAACCACGCTTTGCGAAGGCTCTCCCCAACGATCGTCGCAATTGCCATTCTTGGCGAGCCAATCGGTGCGGCCTTGCTTGCCTGGTTCATGCTCGGCGAGTCTCTGGCGCCGACTCAGTTGGCAGGATTTACGATGGTGGTCGTTGCGGTTTTGCTGGCTCGTTGAGACCCTATGCGCTTCGCATGGTCATGTGCCTGTGTTATCGTAACTCGATGGGTGAATTTCATATGCCAAGGTTGAGTGAATCCAAGTGGTCGCCACAGAGCAATGCCACGAGGCTCGGTCAGGTCTGTTTTGCGACGTTAGGCATGTCAAGAGCATTTGTTTTGCTTTCAGGCGCGGGTGGCCTGCTGCGACTGCGCCGCGCGCGCTGACTAAATAACCGAACTTGCGCCAGGCTTGGCGCTCAGGCTGATCCCGGCCTCCATGCTGAACAAAGACCCAACACTAGCTATTTTCAGAGAGATTCCCATGAGTGATCGTTTAATCATTTTTGATACTACCTTGCGCGATGGTGAGCAAAGTCCTGGCGCATCCATGACGCGTGATGAGAAACTTCGTATCGCCAAGCAGCTTGAGCGTCTGAAGGTTGATGTGATTGAGGCTGGCTTTGCCGCTTCGTCCAATGGCGATTTTGATGCCGTTAGGGCCATTGCTCAACATGTGAAAGATTCGGTGATTTGTTCACTTGCCAGGGCAAATGATCGAGATATTGCAAGGGCCGCGGAAGCGCTCGAGCCAGCACGCGCCAAGCGTATCCACACCTTCATTGCAACCAGTGCTCTGCACATGGAAAAGAAGCTGCGCTTGAGCCCCGATCAGGTGTATGAGCAGGCTCGCTTGGCTGTACGTTTTGCCCGAAAGTTCACCGATGATGTTGAATTTTCGCCCGAAGACGGTAGCCGGTCTGACCCTGATTTTCTCTGTCGTGTGCTTGAGGCCGTTATCGATGAGGGCGCTCGGACGATCAATATTCCCGACACAGTGGGCTATGCGGTCCCCGAGCTCTTTGCCGAGATGATTATCGATTTACGTCGTAGAGTGCCGAATTCAGACAAGGCTATTTGGTCGGTGCATTGTCACAATGATTTGGGTATGGCGGTCGCCAATTCCTTAGCGGCTGTCAGGCAGGCTGGTGCCCGCCAAATCGAATGCACGATCAACGGCCTTGGCGAACGTGCCGGCAATACCTCGCTTGAGGAGGTGGTCATGGCGGTGAAGACGCGTTGTGATTATTTTGATCTGACGCTCGGTATTGACACCAGCCAAATCGTACCCGCGAGTAAGCTTGTCTCGGGTATTACTGGTTTTCCGGTCCAGCCCAATAAAGCAGTGGTTGGCGCAAATGCATTCGCGCATGCCTCGGGTATCCACCAAGACGGTGTGCTCAAAGCGCGTGACACCTATGAAATCATGCGAGCTGAAGACGTGGGCTGGACAACCAACCGGATCGTGCTTGGTAAGTTATCTGGTCGAACGGCATTCAAACAGCGGCTGCAAGAATTGGGTATCGCGATGGAAAGCGATCAGGATGTTAATGCCGCCTTTTTGCGCTTCAAAGAACTCGCTGATCGCAAAGCGGAGATTCTTGATGAAGATATCCAGGCACTGGTCTCCGATCAGGCGATGCAAATGGCCTCCGATGATAGCTACCGCTTGCTGTCACTAGCGCAGTCGTCAAAGATGGGTGGGCGTCCCCACGGTGAGGTGGTGATGACCGTCGAAGGCCGAGAAGTGCGCAGCGAGGCAGACGGTAATGGCCCTGTTGACGCGGTCTTTAAGGCGATCGAGTCAGAAATTGGGTCCGGAGCCGAGCTTTTGCTGTATTCGGTCAATGCTATTACGACCGGTACCGAGTCTCAGGGCGAGGTCACGGTTAGGCTTTCGCGAGGGGGTCGGATTGTGAATGGCGTTGGTGCTGATCCCGATATCGTCGTTGCCTCTGCCAAGGCTTACATCGGTGCGCTCAACAAACTTCAGGCCAAGCAGGAGCGAGTCAACCCACAGGCATGAGCGGCCTGGGTTATACTCATCGGGTCTGCACGTCTTAGCAGTCCCAGCTAAGGCGCAAGTTCAATCAAGGGCATCCGAGGCGCGTAGGCGTCTCGGTGCACATATACAAGGGGAATTCGTATGTCCGTTGCATCGATCGACAAACAGAAAATCATGGGCGACTACCAGCGCAAAGCTGGTGATACCGGGTCGCCTGAAGTACAAGTTGCTCTACTGACAGCACGCATCGTCGAGCTAACGGAGCACTTTAAGCAGCATAAGAAAGACTTCCACTCCAGAAGAGGCCTGTTGAAAATGGTGAGCAGGAGGAGAAAACTCCTGGATTACCTGAAGCGAACCAATTTGGCGAGCTACCGAGCACTGATCGAACGATTGGGCTTGCGTAACTAAGCCAAAGCAAAACCCGCAAGCCAACTTGCGGGTTTTTTGTTGTGTGGCGAACCGCGCCGCCTGAGGATTCGCGCGGGCACTTATGAGGATGTTAAAACGTGTTTGAAATTGCAAAGAAAACATTTCAGTACGGTTCAAATACCGTAACGATTGAAACCGGCGAAATCGCTCGCCAAGCTGGCGGCGCAGTGATCGTCAATGTTGACGATACCGTGGTTTTGGCAACCGTCGTGGGCGCCAAAAATGCAAAACCAGGCCAGGATTTCTTCCCGCTGACTGTTGACTATGTCGAGAAGTTCTACGCAGCAGGCCGCATTCCAGGTGGGTTCTTTAAACGAGAAGGGCGCCCTTCAGAACGCGAAACCCTGATTTCCCGCTTGATCGATCGGCCTATTCGACCATTGTTTCCCGACGGATTTTATAACGAAGTGCAAGTGGTCATCACGCTCATGTCAAGCAATCCTGAAGTCGATTCGGACATCCCGGCGATGATCGGTGCCTCGGCAGCACTGGCTATTTCAGGAATCCCCTTTCATGGCCCGTTGGGCGCCGCGCGGGTCGGTTATATCGATGGGCAGTTCGTGCTAAATCCTGCAGTCTCGAAGATGCCCTCCTCAAAGCTCGACTTGGTGGTGGCTGGCACTGAGGCTGCTGTGCTTATGGTTGAATCGGAAGCGCATGAGCTTTCCGAGGAAGTGATGCTCGGCGCGGTGGTGTTTGGGCACGATCAAATGCAAACTGTGATCAATGCGATTCATGAGTTGGTAGAGGCCGGCGGTAAAGCCGAATGGGAATGGCAGGCTGCGCCGCGCAATGAGGCTTTGATAGAAAAGATTAATCAATTGGCTGAGGCTGACATGCGCGCGGCTTATCGTGTTCGCGACAAGCAAGCGCGTACGGCTCAAGTATCGGCTGTCGAAAAATCGGTGGCAAAGGCACTTGCCGAAGATGCAGCAAGCAAGGGTGAGTCAGCGCCCGACAGCACCGAAGTCGGCAATCTACTTTTTGAACTGCAGTCGCGAATTGTTCGTTCACAAATCCTGTCGGGCGAGCCTCGCATTGACGGTCGCGATACGCGAACAGTCCGCCCGATTGCGATCCGCACCGGTGTATTGCCGCGTGCGCACGGATCGGCACTATTCACACGAGGCGAAACCCAGGCACTTGTGGTGGCAACGCTTGGCACCAATCGCGATGAGCAGGTGATCGATGCGATCAATGGTGAATATCGCGAACGTTTTATGCTTCATTACAATATGCCACCTTATGCGACGGGCGAGACCGGACGTGTCGGTAGCCCCAAGCGACGCGAAATTGGTCATGGCCGTCTGGCTAAACGGGCACTTGTGCCCCTGCTGCCCGATGTGGCGAGTTTTGGCTATTCCATTCGCGTCGTCTCGGAGATTACCGAATCAAATGGATCATCGTCGATGGCCTCGGTCTGTGGTGGTTGTCTTGCGATGATGGATGCTGGCGTACCGATTAAGGCGCACGTGGCCGGTATCGCAATGGGTTTGATCAAGGAAGGCGCGCGATTTGCTGTTCTCTCCGACATTCTCGGTGATGAGGACCATCTTGGCGATATGGATTTCAAAGTGGCCGGTACCGAGCAAGGTGTTACTGCGTTACAAATGGATATCAAGATCCAGGGTATTACCAAAGAAATCATGCAGGTTGCGCTTGCGCAGGCAAAGGAAGGCCGCTTGCACATCCTGGGCAAAATGCGCGATGCAGTTTCGGGCGCAAGGACCGAGCTTTCTGATTTTGCACCGCGTATGTACAACATGAAAATTAATCCCGAGCGTATTCGCGATGTGATTGGCAAGGGCGGTGCAACGATTCGACAGATCACCGAGGAAACCGGTACCCAGGTTGACATTCAAGACGATGGTTCGATCACGATTGCTGCAGTCGACGCTCAGGCGGCTCGGCGGGCACAGCAAATGATCGAAAATCTGACCGCCGAAGTGGAGGTTGGAAAGATTTACGAGGGGCCGGTTCTTCGCATTCTGGATTTCGGTGCAATCGTTCAAGTCATGCCTGGGCGTGATGGTCTTTTGCATGTTTCACAAATTGCGCAGGAGCGCGTCAATAACGTTGGCGACTACGTAAAGGAAGGACAGATCGTTCGGGTAAAGGTCATCGAAGCGGACGATAAGGGACGACTTCGCTTGTCGATGAAAGCTGCTGCCATTGACGATGCTGCACAGAGCGCGCCGCCAAGCGACGCAACGCCAGCCTAAGTCAGGATCGCTTCGTGGCTGCCGCCTTATTGCTGCGTGAAGATGGCCCGATTGCATGGATGACGTTCTCGAATGTGGAGCGTCATAATGCAGTCAGCTATGAAATGTGGTGCGAAGTTCCCCAAGCCATCGCTCGATTCGATGCCAACCCCGAGATTCGGGCCATTGTCTTGACGGGTGATGGCGACAAGGCCTTTGTGTCAGGTGCTGACATTTCAGAGTTTGAGAAAAAGCGTGGAAGTTTAGACGCTTCGACGATTTATAACGAAGCGGTCGATGCAGCCTATGCTGCAGTGCTTGCTGCAAAAAAACCAACGCTTGCAAGGATTCGAGGGATTTGCATGGGAGGCGGACTTTATCTGGCCGCTTCGTGTGACTTGCGAATTTGTAACGATAAGGCACGCTTTGCGATGCCTGCGGCCAAGCTAGGTCTTGGCATTCGCTATGAAAGCGTACGAAGACTGATGGAAGTGCTGCCGTCGGCACAAGCGGCCGACATTGTCTTTACCGGTCGAGGCTTTGATGGGCAAGAGGCGCTGCGCCTTGGATTTGTCAATCGATCAGTCCCTGAGGACGAACTCGACCAGGCAGTGAGTCAATATTTAGAATGGTTGGGTCTGGCGGCACCGCTCACTGTGAAGGCAGCAAAGGCTGCAATGCGTGCATGGTCAGCGGGTGAATCCTTCGATGATATCGCTGCGGTTCGAGCTATGACCGATGCCTGTTTTGCCAGTGCCGATTACCAGGAAGGACGCAAGGCCTTTGCTGAGAAGCGAAAGCCGCAATTTCGAGGAGAGTGATGAATGAAAGCGTGGATGCTTGATCCGGATGCGCAGACCTTAAGTTTGGCCGAAAGACCGATGCCAGAGCCAGGCCCGCAGCAAGTCCTGGTCAAGGTAAAGGCGGCATCATTAAATCGAGGCGAATTTCTTGTTGGCATGGGTATTGGTGGCGCAGGTAGCGCATCAAAGCCTTCGGGCATGGAAGCCGCAGGTGAAGTGGTCGCCTTTGGGGAACAGGTTGCGCAGCACGCTAGCTGCCCTATCGCCATCGGCGATCGCATTATGGGGCGTGCGCCCGGTGGTTTTGCTGAATATGCCCTGCTCGACGCGCAAGACGTCATAGCTGTTCCCTCGTCGATGGACTGGATCGATGCTGCCTGTGTGCCTATTGCTTACCTGGTCGCCTATGACATGGTGATTGCTGGCGGCGAACTCCAAAAGGGGCAGAGCTGTCTCATTACCGGCGTAAGTTCGGGGGTTGGTGTGGCCTCGATGCAAATTGCCCAGGCGATTGGTGCACGAGTCATCGGGACATCAAGCTCGCAACACAAATTAGAGCGATTAAAGAGCCTTGGTCTTGATGAAGCCTTGCTGAGTCGCGGACCCGACTTTGTTAAGGCGGTACTTGAACTTAGCGGGGATAAAGGCGTTGAGCTTGCTATCAACAATGTGGGTGGCTCGGTTTTTGAGGCGTGTTTGCATACACTCGCTTATCAGGGGAGACTCGCTTTGGTAGGTTTTGTCGATGGCGTTAAACAATCAGCGATTGACTTGGACAGGGTTCATGCCCAGCGCCTGAAGATTTTTGGGGTGAGCAATAAGTTACGGCGTGCCGATCAGCGGGCGCAAACAGTGAGTGGTTTCGCTAAAGATATGCTGCCCCACTTCCATTCGGGCAAACTCAAACCCGTCATTGAACAGATTTTCGATTTTGAAGATTTACCCAAAGCTCAAAGGGCCATGCAGTCTAACAGCCATCTCGGAAAACTTGTTCTCAAGGTCGCAAGCTGAGGTCTATTTGCTCATCTTTGTCGGATGAGCGATGGCAAGCCGAGCAGCCTAAATTGCCTCGAGTGACCACGCTTTTCCATCGGTGAATACCTTGCCGTCTTGCTTTAGCTTGAGTAAATGCGCAAACAGTGAACGTGCCGCCAACCCATGCAGGCTCGTTGCAACATCTTCGTAAGCACCAGGTACGATTTCTTCAACCGTAAAGCCGCTTTCACTGGCTTGGTCGGGGTGAGCAGTGCAAAGCCGTTTGAGTGATTCGAGAACCTTACTTTCACGCAAAAGCCTATGCCTGATGAGCTTGCGAATTTCATGGGCTGCATTACCCAAAACATAACCATGAGCGGGAAGAATGTAATTCAAATGCATACGTTCTAAGCGCTCGAGCGCTGCGATATATGCAAACATGTCTCCATCGGGTGGGTTGATAACCACGGTTGAACCATTCATGACATGATCGCCGGAAAACAGGATACCGTCTTCCTCAATCAAAAAGCACAAGTGATTCGAGGCATGGCCTGGTGTGTGAATGGCTCGAAGATGCACATCGTCGCAAATCCTGATGCGATCACCATCTTCAAGCGTTTGATCCGGAATGAAAGCCTGATCGGCTTCGATCGACGGCCCGGAGGCTCTGCCTAAAATCGGTATGCGAACGCCTTGTGCCTTCTCAATGGCCGCCTGTAAGGCGAATGCTGCAGGCGAGTGATCCAAGTGGGAATGCGTACAGAGTATGCGAGTAATCTTGTCCTTGGTAAAGGACCGAAGTCGATCGACATGTGCGGCGATGGCAGGACCTGGGTCAATTAGGGTCCAGTCGCCTTCTTGTCCCAGAAGATAAGTATTCGTGCCAGGACCAGTCATTCGTCCTGGATTGGGCGCTGTATAACGATACAAATAACGCAGCAATCCAACAGGACTCTCGTGCTGCCAATCGAGCTTATGCACCAGCTGACCATCTGGACTCACGAGTTCGAGTTCAGCAAACTGCATATCGTCTTCGGTAAAACGCTCGTCTTTGCCCAGCACGAAGCCACCTCGTGGGCAACTTCTCCAAAGCTTCCCCTGCTTAAATAAACGATCTGATTCCGATAACACATCATCGACGTACTTAAAGTGGCTTAGTTGTTGTAGCGTACGGATGGTTGGAAAGATCATATAAAAAAGCCCCTTGCTGTGGCGCTCGAGCGCTTCGCGGGGCTGTACCCAACAAGGTTCAAATTGTTCGCCCTCATCGGCAACCGGAATTTGACCCATCGGTGCCCGCGCAACAAGGAAGCGGACGTCGAAACGCTTGGGCAAATCGCGGTCGGTTGTCCAGTGGGAAAAACTGCGAACCTCATTAATCGCGGCAACTAAACCTCGCGCGCCAAGGGCTTGAGCGAAGCCCTCCGGTGGATGCCTGCCAAGGTCTTCTGTCAGCGAGGCAAGAGCATGCTGATCGAGCTCGTCCGCTTCGTGTTTGGGGCGCACGAGCAATAAGTGAACTTCCTCATACGATTCCCGCAATGCAGCCTGCGCGTAAATCCGATGGAGCTGCTCTTGCTCATCGGGCGAGAAGTTTTGCCAATTGGCGAGTCGCTCCGGGCTAAGCAGGCCTGGATCCAAGTCGAGTGCTAAAGCGTCAGCTTGGTCAACCACGCCTCCGGGAAACACAAAAGCCCCTGGCGCAAAACTAGCCTTGGTCGATCGCCGCGTCATGAGGACTTCAAGCCCTGCTTCGCTATCGCGCAAAAGCAATACGGTTGCTGCAGGCTTTGGCGCAATTGGCTCACGCCAGGGCAGTAAATGCTTTGCAGGTCGAACGCCTAAGCGCTTGTGATCGCCATGTTCCATCAACTTATCCCTTTTCTTTAACTTGCCGTGATCACGAGGCTTGGTTTTTCGCGAGTTGGTGTAATAGAGCAGGTGGGCTGAAGCGCTCACCATAGCGAGATTGAAGCTCCAGCGAACGAGCCAAGAAGGCTTGCGGCCCAAAATGGTGTATAAATTGTAACGTACCGCCTGTATAAGCAGGGAATCCCCAGCCCATGATCGATCCAATATTTGCATCGTGATCATGCTCTAGGACCTGCTCTTGGAGGCATCTAAGCGTCTCAATCGACTGAATCATGCTAAGGCGATCCCGGATATCCTCATCGCTTACTGGTTTTGCGCCCCTCATGAAGACTGACAAACCTTCCCAAAGCCGCTTGGGCTCTCCCTCGGGGTATTCGTAAAAGCCTGCACCCGCAGCGCGGCCAAGGCGCTTAAAGCCGTGGGCCATTTTTTCCAGCACATATACCGCTGATTCGGCCATCCGCTTTGACTTGACCTTGTGCGGGTGATGATGCTTATGCTCATGGCTGTGATCATGGCCGTGGGCATGCTGATGGTCGTGGTCATGCCGGTGAGCATGATGATGGTCATGGTTGTGATCATGACCGTGTTCATGTCCGTGATCATGCTGATGGTCGTGGTCATGCCCGTGCGCATGATGATGGTCATGCCCATGAGTATGATGATGCGCATGGGCGAGGGCATCCAATTCTTGGTGTAGGACATCATCTGCGAGCTTGAGCGAAACTTCATCAAGCACCGCGAGTGGGCCAACGGGCATACCGAATTGCATCGCTATATTTTCGATTCTTGCGGCACTGACACCTTCGCCAAGTAGGGCCATACCTTCATTCACATAAGTGCCAAAAACCCTGGAGGTGTAAAAGCCGCGCGCATCATTGACAACAATCGGTGTTTTCCCAATTTGTTTGACAAAATCATAAGCTTTAGCAAGTGTTGCATCGTTCGTTTTTTTACCGCGAATAATTTCTATCAGAGGCATTTTCTCTACGGGCGAGAAAAAGTGAACGCCAATAAATTGCTCGGGTCGAGCGCTCGCCTTGGCCAGCTCGGTAATTGGAATCGTTGAGTTGTTTGAGGCGAACACAGTCGCCTCGCCAAGCACGTCAAGAGCCTCTCGGATGAGCTTTGCTT
>VGHV01000018.1 GCA_016868095.1 Betaproteobacteria bacterium | reverse complement strand
AAGCGCTTTGAAGCGCCTTGAGTATTCGCGATAACGTTCAAAGTCTGCGGCAAGCAGGATCGCTTCAGGGCATCGAGCCGCCGCCTTCATCAGACCCATGCCCGAGCCAATGCCAAACGCTCTTGCAGCATAACTTGCCGTGGTGATCACGCCCCGGCCCTGGTACTGTCGAAGTCGCGGCATGTCCTCGGCGGCTATCCTATCAAAGGAGCCATACTGAGTAAGCAAGTTTTGCATTTGCTGCAGGATGCTTTTAGAACGACCGCCGACAACAACCGCTAGTCCTTTTAATTGAGGAAAACGAAGTAGTTCAACCGATGCAAAAAAAGCATCCATGTCGAGATGGGCGATGAGCCTTGGTACTTGCTTATGAGCCACTTTTATCTTCACTGGGGCCGCATCACGAGCGTTCATTAAGCCTATTTCACGCAAAGGCTGATTCTGCGGCGATAATCACTGTGATTTTTGCATCTTTTTGAGAGCACGACCGTGAATATCATTGTGTCGATCGTTTCGATCATAAGTCTCAGTCTTTTCGCATGCATGGCCCATGCCCAAACCGCTACCGGGCCAATCCGGATTGGCGAGATCAATAGTTATAAGGCCCAGGCCGCCTTTCTTGAACCCTATCGAAAAGGGATTGAGTTGGCGCTTGAGGAGGTCAACGCCTCGGGTGGGGTATTGGGGCGCAAGCTTCAAGTGATTTATCGCGATGACAATGCATCGCCGGGCGATGCGGTTCGTGCAGCCGAGGAGTTGCTCAGTGCAGAGAAGGTGGACGTGCTAGCGGGTACCTTCTTGTCGCATGTTGGTTTGGCTGTGTCGGACCTGGCTCGCCAGCGCAAAGTCTTTTTTCTTGCATCGGAGCCGCTTACTGACAAAATCGTTTGGCAACAAGGCCATCGTTATACATTTCGACTGCGACCGTCGACCTATATGCAAGTGGATATGTTGATTGCCGAGGCGGTCGCACTTAAGCGTCGTCGTTGGGCTTTGGTGTACCCCAATTATGAATATGGGCAATCGGCTGTGGCGAGTTTTAAGGCAAGGCTCAAGGCCTTGCAAGCTGACGTCGAGTTTGTGGCTGAGCAGGCAAGCCCACTTGGCAAGTTGGATGCCGGTCCGGTGGTGCAAGCCCTGGCTGAGGCAAAGCCCGATGCGATCTTCAATGTGCTTTTCGGTGCCGATCTGGCAAAGTTTGTTCGTGAGGGCAATAACCGTGGTCTTTTTGAAAAGACAGCGGTCGTCAGCTTATTGACGGGTGAGCCTGAGTACCTTGATCCTCTGAAGGCCGAAGCGCCTCAAGGCTGGATTGTCACCGGCTATCCCTGGTATGCGATTGAGTCGTCAGCCCACAAGCAATTTGCCGAGGCCTATCAAAAGCGCTATAAAGATTATCCACGCCTAGGCTCTGTCGTAGGCTATAGCACCATCAAGGCCCTTGCAGCGGGCTTCAAGGCCGCGGGAGGCGTTGACACCGAGAAGTTAGTCGCTGCCTTTCAAGGTTTGGAGTTTGAGACGCCCTTTGGCGCTGCGAAATTTCGTGCCATTGACCATCAAAGTACCATGGGTGCCTATGTTGGCCGAATCGGCTTGCAGGCTGGAAAGGGTGTGATGCAACAGTTTCGCTATGCCGATGGTGCCAAACACCTACCAAGCGACGATCAGGTTCGCCAACTACGCCCCAAGCCCTAGCGGGTTTTGTTTCAGACCAAATGTTGGGTCGAGCACGATCATCGACGCGCTCGAAACTGCGGTTTTAGCTCGCTACATCGTTACGATTCATGGAAAGTTTACTAATCCAGCTCCTTAACGGACTAGCGAGCGCGTCGACTCTTTTTCTCATGGCCTCAGGCTTATCACTGATTTTCGGCGTGAGTCGGATCGTCAATTTTGCCCATGGGTCGTTCTATATGTTGGGACTTTATGTGGCATGTACGGCTGCTGGCTGGCTCCAGACCATGGTTCCCCAGTATGAGGCTCTGGCCTTTTGGGGGGCCGTATGCTTAAGCGGCATGCTTGTGGCCCTGCTTGGCTATGCGATCGAACGTGGGGTTTTACGTCGACTTTATGCTCAGCCTGAGTTGATGCAATTGCTGTCAAGCTTTGCGCTGGTATTGATTATTCGCGATGCGACATTAGCGATCTTTGGGGCCGAAGACCTGCTCGGGCCAAGAGCACCTGGACTTGCGGGCTATGTAAGCCTGTTTGATCGGCGATTCCCGGTATATGACTTATTTTTGATTGCGGTTGGGCCAGTGGTTTTGGCTTCGTTATGGCTATTGCTCAAGCGCAGTGCATGGGGGCTTTGTATTCGCGCTGCAAGTGAAGACCGCGATATGTGCGCGCTTCTTGGCGTGAATCAGCCTCGTCTGATGGCCTCGGTGTTTGCCCTGGGTTCGGCGCTCGCAGCACTTGCCGGTGCCCTGCAAATGCCACGCGAGCCGGCTCACTTGGCCTTGGATTTGCAGGTTGTTGGTGATGCATTTGTCGTGGTGGTGGTCGGTGGATTGGGCTCGATACCGGGGGCTTTTCTGGCCTCGCTTTTTATCGGTGTAACCAAGGCGCTTTGCGCTTGGGCCGGGACGCTTCATGTCTTTGGCATTGACTTGGCCATGTCAAAGCTGACGCTTGTGGTCGAATTCATCATCATGGCGCTTGTGCTCATGATTCGCCCTTGGGGATTAATGGGCAAAGCACTGACGAGTACGCGTTTGCTCCTTCGACCCGAAACAGCGCCGACTCCACTAAAGCGATCGCAAAGCTTTCTGATTGTTTTCGCTATGGTGGTTGCATGCATGGTTATAGGCTTTGCGGGTCCTCATGACTATGGCCTTGTGCTTGGCATTGACATCATGCTGATGGTCATGCTCGCCGCCTCATTGCACTGGATGATGTCGGCGGCGGGTTTGCACTCCTTCGGCCACGCTGCTTATTTTGGGGCAGGTGCCTACGCAGCGGCTTTGATCAGCTTGAAGCTGAAGTGGGGCTTTATGGCAAGTGTGCTGCTTGCCCCATGGCTTGCAGCGATCTTGGCGATGATATTTGCGAGTGCATGCATCAGACTGAGCGGTGTTTACCTTGCCATGCTTACGCTGGCCTTTGCGCAAATCGTATGGTCCGTGATTTATCAATGGGATGATGTTGCGGGCGGCAGCAATGGTCTTGTTGGTGTCTGGCCTGAAGGCATTTTTGCAGATCGCCGGGTTTTTGCCATGATGATTTTGGTCATACTTATAATATCGTTCTATGTAATACGTCGTATGCATCAAAGCTATTGGGCGCTGGCTTTGCGTGCTGCACGCGATGCGCCACTTAGGTTGCAGGCTCAAGGCATAGCCAAAGAGCCATTGCAGTGGTTCGCCTTTGTGAGCGCAGCCTGGCTGGCTGGGCTTGCTGGCGCCTTGTTTGCCTTTTCGAAGGGAAGCATTGCACCAGACCTTTTATCGATCAGCCGTTCGGTCGATATGCTTGTCATGGTGTTGCTTGGAGGGCTGCAAAGCGTTTGGGGTCCGCTTTGGGGTGGCTTGAGTTTGACCCTCTTGCAAGACTGGCTTGCCCGCGACTGGGACTATTGGCGCGGCATGCTTGGGGTCATGCTCTTGGGTCTTGTCTTATTGTGGCCGGGGGGCTTGAGCGCCTTGAAGCTTTTCAGCAGGAGCCAAGTTCGATGACGACAGAGCATGCGCGAGGCAGTGGGTCGATACAGGCTATCTCCCCAACACCGATCTTGAAAGCAAACGGGCTATCGAAAGCTTTCGGCGGCCTTAGAGCGGTTGACGAGCTCAGTTTCGACATGGCAAGGGGCGAGTTACTTGCTCTCATCGGCCCGAATGGCGCAGGCAAGACGACCTGCTTTCACTTATTGCATGGACACTTAAAGCCCGATAACGGCAGCATTTGGCTCAACGATCAGGACATTACAAGCATGAGCTCGATTCAACGAGCCCGCATGGGGCTGTCAAGAACCTTTCAGGTTGCTGCGATTTATCCCGCCTTACGTGTGGCCGACCATATGCTTTTCGCCACGCAGAGCACGAAGCTTCGCGGTCTAGCTTGGCTTGGGTCGGTCCCGAGCACACCAAGTGGGCCTGCCTTGGATTGGCTCAGACGCTTACAGCTTGAGGCGCTTGCCGATCGTTTTGCCCATGAGTTGTCCTATGGTGATTTGAAAAGGCTTGAACTTGCCATGGTGCTTGCCCAAAAGCCGTCGGTGCTTCTGATGGACGAACCAACCGCTGGTTTGCCGCCTGAAGAGCGGCAGGACTTGATGAGATTGGTACAAAAATTAGCGATTGAAGAGCAACTCGCCGTGCTTTTGACCGAGCATGCGATGGACGTTGTCTTTGGCTTTTCAGATCGCTTGATGGTGATGCATCGAGGACGCCTTATCGCCCAGGGCAGTGCTGAAGCGATCGCAAACAACGCCGAGGTCAGAGAAGCTTATTTGGGAAGCCTCAATCTTGAAGCAGTCTTAACTGCACGACCTTGATGCTATTGATCACTGAGCCATCGGCTATGAAAGCTATACCCTTGCTTGAGTTAAAGAAGCTCTCGGCCTTTTATGGATCGGCTCAAGCACTTTTTGAGTTGAGCTTTTGCCTTGACCAAGGCGAGGTACTGGCGCTTGTTGGACCGAACGGAGCGGGCAAGTCAACCACACTCAAATCGATCGTATCCTGGGTCGATCGCTGGGAGGGTGAGATTTTTTTTCAGGGGCAATCCCTAAAGTCTTTACAAAGCCATCAAATTGCAGCCCGAGGCATTGCGCTTGTTCCTGAAGATCGCAGGATTTTCACGAGTCTTAGCGTTGAGGAAAATCTGGACATTGGCAGACAGGTCTTAAGACAAAAGCGGGATCGGGGACTCGTGGTCGAGCGTGAGCATACGAATAAAGGCGGGCAGGCCTGGGATCTGGATGCAGTCCTCACGCTTTTTCCGGCACTTGGATCCATGCTCAAGCGACCTGCCGGGCAAATGTCTGGTGGTGAGCAGCAAATGCTCACCATTGCCAGAGCGCTGATGGGACAACCTTTGCTATTGCTGCTTGATGAGCCCTCAGAGGGTGTTGCTCCCAAAATTGTCGAGCATATGGCTCAAGCGATATTGGCGATGAAGCAGGCAGGTCAGTCGATTCTGATTTCCGAGCAGAATCGTTATTTTTGTGATGCGATTGCCGATCGACAACTCCATTTGCTGCAGGGTTGCCTTGTCTAGCGCGTCCATAGGCTGTGCTCGTCTTGCGGCTGTGCTCGTCTAGCGGCTGTGCCCGTCTAGCGGCTGTGCTCGTCTTGCGGCTGTGCTCATCTTGCGCAAACACAGGCATGCCTTGTTCAGGGTCTGCGGCCGGCTTTCTCGTCTAGGGTTGTTTGACGGGTATCAGGATTTCGTTGCGGCGATTAAAGGGCAGCGTGAAGGGATCGTTATAACGTGCGATTTGCGCTTTACCGGTGATCGCCCAGCCCTTGGACTGAATCCATTGTTCTAGTTCTTGGGTCCGGGTTTCGATAGCAGACTCGGTGGTGAAGCCCGAGAAGCGAATCGCAGCGAAAAGTCCTTCACCGACCTCGCGTAGTTGGACTGCATCGTTATTAGGTTTAGGAAGTGACTGCAATCGATAAGTCGAAGGCATGACGAAATGCATGCGCCAAGCTTCACCCTCGGCTGAGTTCTGAGCCTCAACGGTCACGGGCGCAGTCATCGCGATTTTTTCTGAGCGATCAGGTTGCGAGATCGATCGATTGTTACCGAAAATATAATCAGCAATCAGTCGAAAACCGCGGCGAGAGGCTTCATCGAAGCTGCCCTGTACATTGACTTCAGCAATCGTGAACGGAGCATATGCGCGCAGCTCCATGCGGTCTTCTTGCAACAAGAGCTTATAGCTTGGCTCTTCAATGGCCATGGCAAGGCTTGTTGCGAGCGCGAAGCCAAAGCCAACGAGCCATTTAGCGCAGCTCAAGAAGCTTCTGGGCCAAAGCCGTCCACATGCGAATCGATCCAGGAAGTAAATCGTCATTGAAATCATATCCAGGGTGGTGAACCATGCAACTTCCAGGCCCATCGCCATTTCCCATAAGGAAGTAACAACCCGGCCGGACCTCCAACATGCTGGCAAAGTCTTCACTGCCACCAATGGGTGGAGTTTGCCCGTCAACCATGTCCTCACCGAAACATTCCCTGGCAACTTGCTCGACCAATGCGCTACTGGCTGGGTGGTTGACTAAGACCGGATAGCCTCTTCGGTAATTAACGCTTGCAGTGCATCCAAAGCTTTCGCTTTGAAGCTTAATGAGGTCACGGATGCGTTGTTCGAGCAAATCCCTTGTCTTGGGGTCGAGCGCACGAACACTCAGCTCGAGTCGGGCTTGCTGTGGGATCACATTATGTGTGCCATGTTCACCCGCGAGTAGGCGTCCGATCGAGATCACGGCGTTACCGAAGGGATCGACATTGCGCGAGACAATACTTTGCAAGGCCATGACCACTGAGGCAGCAGCTACTGTGGGATCGATGGTACTGTGAGGAAAGGCTGCGTGGCCACCTTTGCCCGTAATGAGGACATCGACGCGATCACTCGAGGCCATCATGGCTCCTGGGCGGAGGTGAACGCGACCAAGTGGCAGGGTTGGCGCATTGTGCATGCCGAAAATCTGATCGCATGGGAATCGTTCAAACAAAGCATCGTTGACCATAGCCATCGCGCCACCGCCGTCCTGGCCATTTTCTTCTGCGGGCTGAAAAATCAAATTCAGCCTGCCATACCAATGCTCGCAGGCACCGCTTGCCTTGAGCTGCGCGATCATTCGAGCTGCGCCAAGAAGGCTTGCGGTGTGGCCGTCGTGGCCGCAGGCATGCATGAGGCCTGCACGCCGGCTCGCGTAGGTCTTTCCGGTTTGCTCTTGAATCGGCAGTGCATCCATGTCGGCCCTAAACCCAAAACCGGGCATGGCTTGGCCCGATGACTCATTGGCCGATCCAAATGTCATCACACCCACAAGGCCTGTTTTACCGATCCCTTCGTGGACTTCATAGCCCCACATCCGAAGCATGCTTGCGACCATCGAAGCGGTGCGATGTTCTTCAAAGGCAAGTTCAGGTTGCTGATGAATGTTTTGTCGAATTAATCGAGCTAGATAAGCACTCGCTACAAGTTCTTGTGGAGACTCTTGCAAGGATGATTGGATGGCGTCGAGTGCTTTTCCGCTTCGAATCGATTCGATAAGCTCAAGGGCCTCGGGATCTAGGGTGATGTCAGTTGCCAAATTAACTCCGGGAACTTTTTGGTTTGGAAAACCCTATTGTGTCAGCTGTGGTGCTTTCCGAAAACCATGGATACCGACGATAAGGATGCTTTATGAAAACGAGTACCAAGATCATGCAAGGCTTTGCCTGTTCGATAACTTGCGCCTTGGGTCTAGGTCTTAGCCTTGCTCAGACCATGCCTGCCTCACCCCAAGCGCCAGCCATGCCTCCCATACCAGGAGCGCCTTCATCCCCTGGGATCCCTCCGCCGCCTCCGGGACCTATGAGCCCGTCACTGCAGGGTCAGCCTCAGCCTTATCGCCAGGTTGAGCGCGACATTGTGATTCGCCATCACGGACAAGACATGCGTGGCATGCCAGATATGCAGGCGCAGCATCGCATGAGAATGATGCACCGATCAACGATTGACCCAGTGCAAGCCTTAAAAGCACGTCTGGATCGGGTGACCACCGATCTGCACCTTAAGCCCGAACAAGAAGCTGATTGGGAGGCCTTGCGAAAGCATTTAATGGCAAGGGCACAGCAAGCCTCCGAACAGATGAAGCTTAAGCGCGCTGCCATGATGCAGGGTCCACAACCGAATGCGCCATCGCGTATTAATCCTGATCGTTCTGCTACAAACAACCAGATTTCTGCCACAAACAACCAGATGATCAGTCCCGATCAAGCACTCGAGCAGCGCGCTCAACGTTTGCGAGACCAGGCAAAGCAGCTTGATCAAACCGCGGTCTTGATTAAAGCCCTCTATGAGAAGCTATCGCCCGAGCAACGCACCATTATGCGTTTGCATCGGGAGCAAAAGCCCGCTCGGATGCAGGCCTGGCAAAGCATGCAAACCCTTATGCCATCCATCCCTGGCGGAGGGCCAGCCGAACGCATGAAGCGGGGAGCCATCCACGACGATGAGTCGCAGGTACTTGCCGGTCTGCCTCAAGCAGCCCAAATGATGGCCATGATGGAATCGGTTCAAGGCATGGATCAAAGCGATGCCTTCGATGAAGCATTGTCCTTGATGCGATAAATCACGATCAAGCGACTGCCATCCAAAGCATGCTCAACCCTGAAATCAGCATGACAGCCTCCATTAATCGCATGAATGTTTGCTCCGAAAGCGCGAGCACCATGCGCTTGGACAGGGTGGAGCCTGCAAACACAAACGCACCGATGATCAAGCCCTGGCTGACTGCCTGCATGTCGATCACATCGAGCTGATGAAAACGCAAGCCCTTGGCCGCAAACATCACAAGCGAGGCGGCCGCTTCGGTGCCGAGATAAGCGCCTTTGCTTAAGCCGAGGGCCAAGAAAAAGGGCGTATTGAGCGGACCTGTCGTGGCAACAATGCCGCTTAAGTAGCCGATGACAGCGCCCACCAGCATCATATGTGGTGGATTCAAGTGCTTTGCCTGTTTGGCCAGCCAGCGTCTTACCGGGATCATCGCGATCAAAAAGACGCCAAGGCAGATTTCGACAAGCTGTGGCGTTAGGCGGACCAAAGTGTTTGCACCAACAACCACCGATGGCACCGCGCTCACACTGAAATAAAAGACCGATCGACGGTCAACAAGTCGCCACCAAAGCAAGACCCTGGCGCTGTTGGCAACAATGGCGATAAGCGCAATGATCGGTATGGTTTTTATGGGGCCATAGAGCTGTACCAGGAAGGGCATGAGCAAAATGCTCGTACCAAAACCAATCACACCGCCCAATAAACCTGCGGCAATCGCGGTAGGATAGATCAACCATTCGGTAATCATCGGACTAAGAAAAGGAGCGATCTGCTATGGTGCGCATCGGTGACAGCTTAAAGGATCAAAGGGTCTTCATTACCCAGTCCCAGGCGTTTATGGGTCCGGTTCTTTGCAAATGTTTTAGGGACCATGGAGCCCAGGTCATAGCCGATGAAAGCGATCCGCAAGATGTCGAGGCTTTTGAAGCAAAGCTTCGTGCTGTTATCGATGAGGGCGCAGTGGACGTGGTGATAGCGAATTTGGCGATTGCATCGCCGATGACACGCGCACATCAGGTGGGCGATGAGGAGTTGCGCTCGGTGTTTGCAGCGCTGGTCGATCCCTTGCCACGGATCGCGCGAGCCTTTTTACCGGCCATGATGGCGCGCAAAAGCGGCAAATTGCTGGTTATGGGCAGTGCGACTGCGTTGCGGGGGCAGCGCAATATATCGACCTATGCTGCAGCGCGCGGTGCGCAGCTCTCTTGGGTTCGCGCCGTTGGCGTTGAGATGGCGATGCATCAAGTGCATGTCAATTTAATTGCACAAAATTTCGTTGAAAACCCCACGTACTATTCCGCAGAAGTACAAGCCCTGCCGGCATTTCAGGAACGTCTCAAGCGCGAGGTTCCGCTTGGAAGGCTTGCCAGTCCTGAGGAGGACGCCATGTTTGCTGTCTTTCTCGCTTCCCGCGAGGTGAACTTTTTCGCAGGTCAGGCATTTCCCTTTGCCGGTGGTTGGATTTAGCCATCGGGCTATGATCGGGGCGCAAGACTTAAAAAGTTGTAGCACATAACAAGGAGACCTCAAGATGATAAGTAAATATAAAAACAATCACTATAAAAGTATGCCGCAGCCAACGATCAGGGCACTGCTAAAGGGCTTGGGTGCGAGCCTTTTAGCAAGCAGTTTTGGTATTGGCCTGATGAGTTCGCAGGCGTTGGCCCAAACAGCCGCCTGGCCAGGTGGTAAGCCAATTCGTTTGATTTCGCCTTTTCCACCTGGTGGCACAACCGACCAACTAGCACGGCTTGTTGCTCAACCTTTGTCGCAAGCGCTCGGTACTCAGGTCTTGGTCGAGAATCGCCCGGGCGGTAATGGTTCCATCGGCACCCTGGCAGCTGCTAAGGCAGCTCCGGACGGCCACACCTTTGTTTTTGTTTTTGATACCCATGGGACGAATCCGAGTTTGATTCCGAACATGCCCTTTGATACCCGTAACGATCTTTCGCCGGTCATGCTGATTGCGACAGGGGCCATGGTGATTGTGGCGCATAAGTCGCAGCCTCAACGAAGTTTTGCCGACCTTGTGAAATCAGCCAAAGCTTCGACGGGCGGTATTAATTATGGAACCATAGGGACCGGTAGTCTAGCGCAGCTTGCAATGACGAGTCTGTCCTCGCAAATGAAGTTCCCGATGCAACATGTGCCATACAAGGGTGGCGGACCACTTACACAGGATGCGATTGCAGGGCATGTGCCTGTGGCGATGGCAACCACGGCGCTTTTTTCAACCCATATCAAAGCTGGCACGCTTTTCCCTTTGGCCGTCACCTCTGCCAAACGTGATCCCGTACTGCCTGATGTCCCAACGGTTGCTGAACAAGGGCTACCCGGTTTTGAGGCCCTGGCATGGTGGGGCGTTTTTACCCCAGCAAAAACACCGCCTGAAATCATTGCGAGAGTTAATAAAGAACTTGCAAAGATTTTGTCTGAGCCTGCTGCCAAGGAAAGACTTACTAATCAGGGGATGAACCTCAATCTTTCATCACCTGATGTTCTCGGTAAATTTCTTGATGAGCAACTTAGCCGCTGGGCAAAGGTGATCAAGGAGCATGGCATTACTGCTGGCAGCTAAGACTTAATCAGCTCAACTCAAGCGCTACATGTTTGACATAAGCAGGGCGCTTGAGCATGCGCTGATAGTAGTCTTCGAGCGCCGGAAGCGAGGCATGCGCGATCGGTAGTTTGAACCAGCGATGTACAAAGGCTGCGCTCGGCACATCGGCCAGTGTGAAATGATCGCCGTGCATAAAGCCGGTTTTCTCCACTTGATCATTGATGATACGCATGCAGCGTTCTGATTCGACGATAGCGTTGGCAATCGCCTCGGCACTGCGCTTTTCTTCGGGTGTACGTACCAATTGCCAGAATAATGGCGTCATGCCCTGGCTGATGCTGATGGATGCCCAGTCCATCCAGCGCTCAACACTAAAGCGATGTTCGAGATCGCCAGGCATCAGATCATCACGCTGATGTTTGATGGCAAGGTATCTGCAAATCACATTTGATTCAAAAAGAATCGTGCCATGATCATCGATGGTTGGCACACGCCGATTCGGGTTCATGGCCGCATATTCGGGCGTGTTCACGATCCCATACTGTAGTCCGGCATCGATTTGCTCGATCGGCAAGTTGAGCTCGTCACAAATCCAGAGCACTTTCATCACATTGATTGAATTACGTCGTCCCCAAACCTTTAACATCATCGACTCCTAAAGGGTGCTAATGCATTGCGACCAGCAAAATAAGCACGATCACCGAGCTGATCTTCAAGCCGTAATAATTCGTTCCATTTAACCATACGTTCTCCGCGTGAGAACGATCCTACCTTGAGCTGACCAACCCGCCAGCCAATAGCCAGGTGAACAATGCTTTGATCTTCGGTTTCGCCCGAACGCGCCGAGACGATGCCTTCATAGCCTAGTTCCTGGGCGGCAAGCCAGGCGTGGTAGGTCTCGGTTAGGGTACCCCGTTGGTTGGGCTTCAGTAAGACAGCATTGGCCGCACCCATGGCAGCGGCCTTGCGGATACGCTGGGCGTTGGTCACGAGAAAATCATCGCCCACGACTTGCAATCGATGACCAAGGGCCTTAGTAAAAGTGACAAAACCGTCGTCATCGTCTTCGGCTAAGGGATCTTCAATGGACACAATCGGATAGCGTTCTACCCACTCACTGAGCATGTCGATGATGTCAGCGGCCTTGAGTTCACGAGACTCAAGCGCAAGCTGATAAGTACCCTTGGAAAACCATTGTGTGGCGGCTATATCGAGTGCGATCCAGACTTGTTCGCCCGGCCTTAGTCCAGCCTCCTCAATGCTCTCCACAAGGCAATCAAGTGCATCCTCATTGCGCTTGAAATCAGGCCACCATCCTCCTTCGTCGGCAACCCCAAAGCTTGAGCGACGCTTTCGCATGATTTCACCGGCAGCGCGATACACGCTTGCAGTCCACGATAACGCTTCCGCAACCGAGCTCGCAGCTGGGCAGGTAATCATGAGGTCTTGAATATCAATACGCTTGCCAGCGTGTGCGCCACCACCGAAAATCTGTATTTGCGGCAGCGGCAGCTGCCATCGCTTTGGCTGGCCCGCTTTTTCATCCGTCTTTAGCGAGCTTGAGGCCAAATGCTCATATAAGGGTAAGCCTTGTGAGATGGCTGCGGCCTTTGCGCAGGCAATTGAGATAGCAATCGTGGTGTTGGCACCAATCCTTGATTTGTTGGGATCGTCGTCTGCATCGATTAAGTGCTGATCGATGACTGCCTGCGTTTCAACACGCTGGCCGAGTAGCCTTGGGCGCAGCAGGTCTTCGCATTGTCTTAGAGCGTTCTGAATATCGAAGCCCCCGTGATCGATATCACGGTCCCCATCACGAAGTTCGACGGCTTCGAGTCGGCCTGTTGAGGCTCCTGCTGGTGCTTGTCCCAGTCCTATGCTGCCGTCACTGAGTTCAACCTGGGCTTCGAGGGTCGGGCGTCCACGGCTATCCCATATTCGCCGAGCACGAAGATGGCTAATCCTTGCGTCTTTCATCGATTCCCTTGAAAGTATGAAGCATAAGTCATGGTGTTGAGATGGCATGTTGCGCTGGGTTGATGAGTACTTGCGCGCTATGTCCCCATTGATCATTGATGTCTTCAAGCGATCGATCACTTGCGCTTATCCCATCGCGTGCAAGCCTTCGGACATATGCCTTTTGCTCGGGATTGCCGAGATACTCCACCGGTGATTTACCGTCGATCCGCGCAAGCGCCAAGGCTGGCAAAAGCTTGACAACCCGCGCTTCGAGACTGCCCCAGGTTTCCCAGGCCTCGTACTGATCAAAAGCACTTCGATAGCCTGCGATAAAAGTCGAAAAACTACAACGATATAATGCATGATTCATTGGCGCCCAAACCCGCTTAAGCAAGAGATGGTTAAGGCAAAAGGCAATATCGAAGGCTGGATCACCCCAACATGCGCACTCAGCGTCGAGAAAAACGGGGCCATCGGGTCCGAGTAACATATTTTTTGGACTGACATCGCCATGAATGAGGCTGCGCTTGTTTTGCGCTGAATGCTCGGCAAGCTCAAGCAAGGGCTCGCGCAAATCGGGGTGCTGTTCGGCTGTTGCAAGCAGATAAGGATCGAGACGAATCGCCTTAAAACTCGCCATATGATCAAAGCAAGCAAGTAGCTCGGGCTCTTTCGCTGCCATGGCATGAATATGCGCTAGTCGAAAACCGACGGCCCTCGCATCGTCGGCATGACATGCACCACGATAAAGCATTGTCTTCCAAAGTCTATAACTTTCAGGTGGCAAAAAGGGCATCAGCAACATGCCCTTTTCCCTGTCATTTGCAAGGCAGATCGCAGCGTAGCTCGGATCGATACGATTAACAAAGCGCATCCAGTCGGCCTCATAGGCATTTCTCGAGACGGGCGCCTCCCATAGTGCAGCCACTTTAAGCCGACTCAATGCGCGCTTGACGCAGTAGGCATGACCTTCGCGCTCAAACTGCCAGATATCGGAGGAAACGCCGCCCTCAAGCGGAACGGCCAGCACGCGCTCGCTTGCCTTGCACCAGCCTAGCTCGCAAAGCCAGTCGCGAAATGCAGAAGGAAGCTCTTGCTTCTCAGGCCTCGCTGAACTCTGATTCAATGAGTTTCACCAATGCATGCAGGGTTTGGTTGACTGGTGTTGCAACCGAAAGCCTTTGACCTTCGCGAACCACAAATCCATTCAGATGATCAATTTCAGAACGTTTTTTTCGCGCGATATCTTGGGCCGTTGACGATAATTGCTTAGGCATCGCCTGCGCGATCTTTTCACAAATTTGAATCGCCTGCGCAAGATCTAAATTCACGCCTGCAGCAGCCGATACAGCGACGACTTCTTCGATGACGGCGTGCATGGTCTGCTGTATAGCGCTGTGGGCTGCTAGTGTGCCGTAATCAACCTGTGCAAGCGCTGAGATGGCGTTATAAGTACAGTTAACCAGCAGTTTCGCCCAAAGCGCCTGTTGAACCTTATCGCTAACCTCCACGGGAATACCGCTTGCCATAAAACTATCTCGAATATGGGCGAGCAGTTCCTGCGTGATCGTGTTGGGATCCCTGGCAAGTTGACGCTGTGCCTCCGAAGGTGGGCCAATGACGAGATCGCCGCGTCCAAAGTGCTCAATGAGCCCCAGTTCGGGCATCGCAGTGGCCACGTAAACAACCGCTGGAATGACTAATCGGTCGAGTACCTGTTGGGCGCGTATCGGATTGTCAACACCGTTTTGCAGACTCATCACCCAACAATGTTTAGGCAGATGGGCACGCATTTGGAGCGCGGCATCTTCTGTATCGGTGGACTTGACACAAAGCATGACGCCTTCAACATCGGCTAAGAGTCTCGGATCGCTGCTGACATGAATTTGAGGCACCTTGAGGGTGCATTGCCAGTTGGCGCTTCGAATGCTGAGGCCGCCGGCGGCGATGGCCTTGGCCTGCCTGTCGCGGGCAATAAAACTTACCGAATGACCGGCCTTTGCGAGCATCCCACCAAAATAGCCGCCAACCGCACCAGTTCCCATCACCGCAATACGCATATTCATTGCCTCATTCAGTCAGCTAGCCTTGACTCAGTCATCTATGGCTGATTCAGTCATGTATGGCTGATTCAGTCAAGTCAAGCTGATTGAGTCACGCATCGCTGACTCAGTCGTGTAGCGCTGATTGCCCAAGAACGGATACCCGCATTCTATTTTTAATAAACGTGCTATCGCGTGGTGGAAGCACCAGTGGAATCTTTTCTGGATCGATCTTAATTTGAGCAAATAGACTGCCTCCACCCTGATGTATCCGATCGCGAAGCGCTTGAACCTCAGCCATTGTGTTTACGTCGCGACAGTCCTTAATGGCGCAGGCTCTTGCAATCCCGGAAAGACTGACGCCATGCTTGGTTGCCGTATCTTGCTGGCCTGTTTCGCCATAGGCTTCGTTATCGAGCACGACGATACTCAAGTTGGGTGCCTTGCTGATGCCAATCGTGGCTAGACTCCCAATGCCCATCAGCATTTCGCCGTCCCCGGTCACAACCAACACGCGACGCTTGGGTTGTGCTAAGGCAAGCCCAAGGCCCAATACCGCTGCACCGCCCATGGCGCCCCACATCGGAAAATTATTTGGATGATCACCCGCAGCAGTAATGTCCCAAGCAGGGGCGCCGAGGCCACCGATAACCAGTAAGTCCCCACGGTCGGCAAGCAAGGTCTCAACAACCTTGCGTCTTTTGAGTCGTTTTGCCATTTGCACTACTCCACTTGAGCAAGTTTTCTAAAGTCTTTGGCGCCAAGAAGCTTTTGGCCCAACAAGACTGCGGTCGCGCGATAACCGTTATAGGCAAGTTTCATCGCGCCTTCGACCGCATCGATCACTTCATCGGCACTATCGGCGCGCTTCACAATCACGCCCATGGCTTCCAAGACGGTCTGGGTGGCCTGGCCCATCGGTATTTGGGCGGCATTGAATTCCCCGTGGTCTCCACGCATGGTGATCAGCATCAACAAAGGAAACTGACACATGCTTGAAAGACTGAGCATGTTGATGCAGTTGCCAACGCCCGAGCTTTGCATCAGCAGCACACCGCGTTGGCCGCCAAGCCAGGCTCCGCCTAAAAGCGCAACACCCTCTTCTTCGGTGCTAAGTCTCACCATGGTCATGCTCGGATCGGCCTCGCAAAGCTTAATGAGCGGTGCATGGCCGGCATCGGGTACAAGCGCAACTTGCTTGATGCCATGCTCTTTAAGCAACGCATAGAGCGCACCTGGCCAGGTTTGGCCAGGCATGGCGTCGGCGTAATGCTCTGGCCTTTTACGTCGCACGACAGCCTTTGTTTTCGTCTTCGAAGCCATTGAAATCATCCCCATAAACGATCGGTTTGCTGCATTCTAAGGAAGGATTCATAGCAAAGGCGCAATGCGTTGCAGGG
>VGHV01000017.1 GCA_016868095.1 Betaproteobacteria bacterium | reverse complement strand
CAATACCCAGCATACTCAAGTTTGCCAGTACATACGATTTCTGGCGACCTTCCTAAACTATTGATTTTTAAGCACTCTAGGACCGAAAATCTCCAAAATCACGCCCGAGGTGTCGAACTCCCGAGACATGGCTACAGGTTGTGTGTCGGCACCCGGTTGGTGGCATTGCCGTTGGTGCAGACCAGATGGGTAAAGTTCATGGTTTCCTCGCTACAAAACCCACTAAAGCCGACATCCCGCTGTGGGCTGTGCCTTCCACGATAGTGGCTTCATAGGTTTCACAAACCAGTTCCTCGTAGCCGGCGAAACCTTGCCGCAGCAGGTCTTCGTCATAGAGGTGGTCCAACTTTCCGGGGCCGCCTGTGTTGTAGCTCAGCTGATTTTTGCCATAGCCCTGAATCAACACAATGCCCCCGGGCTTGAGGCTTTGCTTGATCTTCTCAAACAGCTCACTCCGCTCGTCAGAGGTCGCAAACTGGAAAAAGATACCGACAACCAAGTCGTAATGCGCCTGCTTCCATTCAAATGACTGCCAGTCGGTGCACGTGAAATTCGGGCTGACGCCGTGCTTGGCGGCAAGTGCTCGCGCCTTCTCAACGGCAGGTGCAGAGAAATCAAATGCATCAACCTTGAGGCCCTGACGGGCCAACCACACACTGTTACGGCCTTCACCATCGGCAAGCGCCAGTGCGTGACCTTGACCGCAGTGAGCCGATTGAGCGACCAAAAACGCATTAGGTTCTTCACCAAAGATGTACTCGGTGGTTGAGAAGCGCCGGTCCCAGGTCGCTTGGGGGTTGGTCAGTGCAGTCATGTCAAAGCGCATTCAGCGGGATCTTGGCGTAGGCGATGCCGTTGGCCTCTTTGGGTGGCAACTCGCCCGCGCGAATGTTGATTTGTACGGCCGGCAGGATCAGCACTGGCATCTCCAAGGTAGCATCGCGCTTGGTGCGCATCTCGACAAACTGCGCTTCGCTGATACCGTCGTGCACATGGATATTCTTGGCACGCTGCTCGGCCACCGTTGTTTCAAACGCTACCGGGCGGTTGTTGGGCGGGTAGTCGTGGCACATGAACAGGCGCGTATCGGGTGGCAGACTGAGGAGTTTGCGCACCGATGCGTATAGCGTCTTGGCGTCGCCGCCAGGAAAATCACAACGAGCCGTGCCCACATCGGGCATGAACATCGTGTCGCCTACAAACACTGCATCGCCAACCTGATACGCCACGCAAGCTGGCGTGTGTCCCGGCACGGCCATCACGCTGGCGGTCAGGTCGCCAATACGAAACTCCTCCTGGTCCTTGAGCAGCGCATCGAACTGCGAGCCATCCATGCGGAATTCGGGCTCCAGGTTGAAGATGCCCTTGAAGTCCTTCTGCACCCGAGTGATCTGATCACCGATGCCGATCCTTCCTCCGAGCTTTTGCTTCAAGTAAGGCGCGGCACTCAGGTGGTCGGCATGTGCATGGGTCTCCAGGATCCACTGAACCCTCAGGCCCTGAGCCATCACGTAGTCGATGACTTTGTCGGCCGAGGTGGTGCGGGTACGGCCAGACTTGGGGTCGTAGTCAAGCACTGAATCAATGATGGCAGCAGCCGAGCCCGTGCCATTGTGGACAACGTAGGTCACCGTCCATGTCGCAGGGTCAAAGATGCCGTGGACTTGGGGCTTCAGCGAGGGGGTAGTCATACAGCGCTCTTTCAGTTAAGTTTTTAATAGTCTATTGACGAACAATATATATGTCAATAGACTATCGACATGGAAACCTCAAACTTTGAAACTAAACGGGAGGTACGTGTGAAATCAGTGTCGCTGCAGTTGTCTGAAATGCAGACGGCGGCTGGAGAAGCTTGCAGGCTCATGAAAGTGCTGGCCAACGCCGACCGCCTCATGATTCTCTGTCAGCTAAGCCAGGGCGAAAAGCGCGTGGGTGAGCTTGAGGAGTTGCTGGGCATCGTCCAGCCGACGCTCTCACAACAGCTCACCGTTTTGCGCGATGAAGAGCTCGTCACAACGAGACGAGAAGGCAAGAATATTTATTACACGCTTTCGAGCACTAAGGCGCTTGCGTTAATGGAGGTCTTGTATGACCAATTTTGTGGATCTTCCAAAGGACTAGGCAATGGTAATTGATTGGGCGCATTTCACACCCTGGGCGTCGCTCATAGGAGGCATCGTGCTCGGGTTGGCTTCAGCCATCTTTATTTTGTTCAATGGCCGAATTCTGGGTATTAGCGGCATTCTGGGAGGCTTGTTGTCGCCCCGAGCAGGCGATATCGGCTGGCGGGTTTCCTTCTTTTTGGGTATGGCGGCGGCGCCTACCGTGTTTGCCTTGTTAGCGCCAGCGGGATTTTTGTCAGCTCCACGTATCGACGCCAGCTACGGACTCATCGTCGTAGCGGGCATCCTGGTCGGGCTGGGGACGCGCTACGGCTCAGGTTGTACCAGCGGACATGGCGTTTGCGGGCTCTCACGCCTTTCGCCGCGCTCCCTCGTGGCAACACTGACCTTTATGGGCGCGGGTTTCGCAACCGTGTATGTCGTGCGTCATCTGATTGTCGTGCGCCATTTGGCTTAACCCGAAGGAGCGATCATGCAAAGAATCACTGAATTTGTAGCCGGCCTGTTGTTTGGCTTAGGTCTATTGCTCTCTGGTATGTCTGACCCCGGCAAGGTTTTGGGCTTTCTGGACCTGCTTGGCACCTGGGACCCTTCGCTCGCGCTGGTGATGGCTGGCGCCATCCTCGTGGGTATGCTTGCCTTTACGGTGGCCAAGAAGCGGACCATGAATTTTCTGGGCGGCGCCCTGCACCTTCCCACCGCAAATCAAATCGATCGGCGACTTGTCATCGGTGCCTTGTTGTTCGGCGCCGGGTGGGGACTGGCGGGCTTTTGCCCAGGCCCGAGCTTGGTGTCGATGTTCTCCGGTCAGCCCAAGGCTGCGGTTTTCGTCCTGGCGATGGTTATCGGCATGCTCCTCTATGAGGCTGCCGATCGTTGGATCCACCAACCTCGTACTAGTCAGGCAGCCACCCACTAAGACCGCCGAAAGGACTTTATATGGCCCCCAAATCTCTAACACCTGTTCTTTCAGTCGCACCGCAAATCTCGACCGCTGACCTGCCAGCTATTGCGCAGGCAGGATTCAAGTCCATCATTTGTAACCGCCCTGACGGCGAGAGCGCTGATCAGACCGGTTACAGCGAGATCGAAAGTGCTGCCAAGGCTCTAGGCCTGGAGGCGCGGTATTTGCCGGCAGAGACTGGCAAGGTAAGCGACGAGCAGAGCGCTGCCTTCGGAAAGCTGATGGACGAACTCCCGAAGCCCGTACTCGCCTATTGTCGCTCGGGTATGCGATCGACCACCATGTGGGCACTTGCTAATGCGGCAAATCTGCCACTTCCGGGCATCATCGAGGCGGCTAATCGCGCAGGGTATGACCTCAAGGGCCTGATGCGCCGCATTATCAATGGTGGAAAAACGCCAGTAGAGGTTGCCGACGTTTCCCACGATGTGGTCATTATCGGTGGCGGTGCTGCAGGTATTGCTACTGCGGCAAGCCTGCTGGTGCGCAGCCCTAACTTGGACGTAGCCATCATTGACCCGGCAGACATCCATTACTACCAGCCAGGCTGGACCATGGTGGGTGCCGGTGTATTCGATGCCCCGTTTACCGCCCGCACCATGGCATCGCTGCTGCCGCATGGCGTAGATTGGATCAAGGCCGCGGTCGCTGCCATCGAGCCTGAGCGTATCGCCGTCATCCTTGATGGCTGCCGCGTCGTGAGCTACCAGCAGCTCGTGGTCTGCCCTGGCCTCAAGCTCGACTGGCAGGGGATCGAAGGTCTGGCAGATGCCCTGGGCCGCAACGGCGTAACCTCCAACTACCGCTACGATCTAGCCCCCTACACCTGGAAACTGGTGCAAGGCCTGCGCGGTGGCAAGGCGATCTTTACTCAACCACCTATGCCCATCAAGTGTACTGGCGCACCGCAAAAAGCCATGTACCTGTCCGCCGACCACTGGAAGCGCCAGGGCGTGCTCAAGGATATTGACATCCAGTTCTGCAACGCAGGCGCGGTTCTTTTCGGTGTGGCGGACTATGTGCCGGCGCTGATGGAGTACGTGCAGGCCTATGGCATTCATCTGAACTTTGGCAGCACCCTGGTGGCCGTGGACGGACCCGGCAAGAAAGCCACCTTCGCCCAAGCTGGCACTGACGGTAGCAAGGAACTCATCACTCAAGATTTTGACATGATCCATGTCGTGCCTCCGCAAAAGGCGCCTGACTTCATACGGGTGAGCCCCCTGGCCGATGCTGCGGGCTGGGTTGACGTCGACCCGGCAAGTCTGCGTCACAAGCGTTACACCAACGTCTTTGGGCTCGGGGATGCTGCCAACACCCCCAACGCAAAGACGGCAGCTGCAACCCGTAAGCAGGCGCCCGTGGTCGCACAAAACCTGCTGGCTCTACGGGGCCAGGCCAGGGGCGAGGCCCAGTACGACGGCTACGGCTCCTGCCCACTAACGGTGGAGCGCGGCAAGATCGTGCTGGCTGAATTCGCTTACGGCGGCAAGCTCGCGCCCAGCTTCCCCAAATGGCTGATTGACGGCACTCGCCCCTCGGCGCTGGCTTGGTACCTCAAAGAGCGGATATTGCCGCCTCTTTACTGGGATGCCATGCTCAAGGGCCGCGAATGGATGGCAAAGCCTGAGATGGTGGGTTGATGGCGCCTGCTGCCCGCCGCGCCAATCTGCTGCGACTACTGCCCTCGCTACCTATCCTGGACTGGGGGCGTCGTTATAACCGCGACACCTTGGTCAGTGACGTCGTGGCCGCGATCATCGTCACCATTATGCTGATCCCGCAGAGCCTGGCCTATGCATTGCTGGCGGGTCTGCCGCCAGAGGTTGGCCTTTACGCCAGCGTGGCACCGTTGCTGCTGTATGCGGTTTTTGGTACCAGTCGGGTGTTAGCAGTTGGCCCTGTGGCGGTGGTCTCACTCATGACGGCTGCGGCCATCGGCGAGCATGCGGTGGCGGGCTCTCCGCAGTACTGGGCAGTGGCCATCACGCTGGCCTTTCTGTCGGGCGTGATGCTGCTGATCATGGGTGTACTGCGCCTGGGTTTCCTTGCGAATTTCCTTAGCCATCCTGTGATTTCGGGGTTTATCTCTGCGTCGGGGCTGCTGATTGCAGCCAGCCAGCTCAAGACCCTCATGGGCGTGAAGGCTGAGGGTCACAACTTCATCGATCTTGCGCAAGCGCTGATCTCGCAGCTCCCCCATATCCACGTGCTCACGCTGGTCGTAGGCGTGCTCGCCACGGCTTTTCTTTTCTGGGTACGCAAGGGTCTCAAGCCACTGCTGATTCGGATGGGGTTCAACGCACGCCTTGCTGATGTGCTGGCCAAGGCTGGCCCAGTTGCTGCCATTGCCGTGACGGCACTCCTAGCCTGGGTCCTGGACTGGAAGGGTCAAGGCCTTAGGGTTGTGGGCAGCGTGCCTCAGGGCCTGCCCCCACTGACTTTGCCAGTTTGGGATCCGGCCTTGTGGCAGTCGTTGGCGATGCCCGCATTGCTCATCAGCGTGGTGGGCTTCGTAGAGTCGGTCTCTGTAGGGCAAACGCTGGCGGCTAAGCGACGCCAACGCATCGAGCCCGATCAGGAACTGGTGGCGCTGGGCGCGAGCAACCTGTCAGCCGCCTTCACGGGAGGTTTTCCGGTGACTGGGGGCTTTGCACGCTCCGTAGTGAACTTCGATGCAGGGGCACAAACTCCTGCCGCAGGCGTCTACACGGCTTTGGGAATCACCCTGGCCTCGCTCTTCCTAACCCCGGCACTCTATTTTCTGCCGCAAGCCACGCTATCGGCCACCATCATCGTGGCCGTGCTTTCTCTCGTCGACTTGGGGATGCTTAAACGCACCTGGGCCTATTCGCGCACCGACTTCATTGCGGTGCTGACCACCTTGCTTGCAACCTTGGCCCAGGGAGTAGAGGTCGGGTTGGTGGTGGGAGTAGCAGTGTCACTTCTCCTGTTCCTTTACCGCACCAGCCGGCCGCACATCGCAGAAGTCGGGCTGGTGCCAGGCACGGAGCATTTCCGAAATATCTTGCGCCATGAGGTCGCGGTCAGCCCTCAACTCGTGAGCTTGCGCGTGGATGAAAGCCTATACTTTGCCAACGCCCGAGCGCTGGAGGACCGCATCAACGACCTGGTAGCCGAGCGACCGCAGCTCAAACATGTGGTGCTGCAATGTTCGGCGATCAACGATGTTGATGCCAGCGCGCTCGAGAGCCTGGAAGCGGTCGACCATCGCCTTCGGGATGCAGGCATCGTTCTACACCTCAGCGAGGTCAAGGGCCCGGTGATGGACCGGCTGCAAGCAACCGAATTTGTCGCACGCCTCAGCGGCAAGATCTATCTCAGTCACTATCAGGCGATAGCCCAACTAAGCCCCGAAATCTTGACCGCGTCCGAAAACCAATGGCAGGCCAATCAAGGCGGTGGGTGAGCTGGCGGGCTGGGCGCAACGCAGACTGCCGGGATTTCATGATTTTCTCATCAAGGCAACTTGGTAGGGAAACAATTCAGCGGTCATGACACCCTCTGCAACCGCCGGATCGTTCTGCATGAGGCTTCTTGCAGCCGACTCATCAACGGCTTCAAAAATAGCGATCCCTATCGTGGATTCATCGTTGTTTTGAGTTCTTCCCACAAGAATCATCACACCTTTGTCAGTGAGATCGGATAGGTATGAAAAGTGTCGAGAAATTACGTCCTTTTCGAACGGCGTTGGACCTTGAGTCAACATGCCAATCCGTGTGGGTCGAAGCAGATACAGAAATTGCTTCAACGAAATTAGTCGCATCACTTTGCGTATGGTAGGTGCGGGAACAAAAGGCAGCCCCGGCTAAGACCGACGGGGCTACCTACTCGAAGGTTGGCAAAGTATTTGCCAATACCCTACCTTGCTAACAATTACTCGTGCAACTTTTTGACATGGTCTGAATCGCCATGATCGACATCTGCGTGGTCTACCGATTCATCTTCTTTTGCAGCCATTTCCGCATAGTGAATCGCCTGAATCTGATGCCCATAGGCTAAATATGCGTGGTGCGCTGCTTTGATTTCATCATCATGATCGTCGGCATCGGCCGCTGCAAGTTGGTGCTTAGCGGCTGCTTCAAAGTGATGGGCTGCTTTGCGGTGATGCCCTGCTGCTTTGTGGTGCACGTCGTGCTCATGCTTTGTCGTCATCAAGTTTCTCCCTAGTTTAGCGAGCTAAGTAGCTCATAGTAGGGGTAATCCCTGATTATTGCGGCGCGACTTAAACATTAGTCGCATCCTTTTCAGGAACAAGCAACCACATGGCTATATAAATGACAACGCCAAAACCGCCAAACAGCGTTATGAATATAAAAATAATGCGCCAGAGCCAGGACTCGGTAGCTGTTGCTATCGCCAGACCCGTAAAAATGCCACCGAGCCAGTGATCTCGCTTAAGCCGTCGAAGCTTACTTAAGCTATGGCCAGGCTCAAGAGAAATGCCATGAACATGAGGTGACAAGGACCTTGGCTGATCCATGATTCTGAGTAAGGTAGCCTTGGCCTGTTCAAATTCGCTTGCGCTTAGTGCTCCGCGTTGATAAAGCGCTTCTAATCGTTCGAGTTGTCCTGCAAAATCAGACATACATTAAATTCCTATGACGATAAGTCGAGCGTCATGAATAAACTATGGGGATCAACCTTATAGTCACCAAAGGGTCCACACTCGAGAAAACCTGCCGAGGCATACAGCCTTTGCGCTGGTATAAAACTTTGAGCTGTTCCAGTCTCAAGGCTAAGTCTTATGAACCCCCTGCTCTTTGCCTCGTGAATGATGTGCACCAGCAACGCGCGCCCCGCACCTCGTCGACGATAGTTTGTGGCCGTTCGCATTGACTTAATCTCACCATGTTCTGCGCTTAAGGTCTTCAATGCACCACAGCCTATGAGCTGGCTACCATCGCGAATGGTCCAAAAGCTAATACCATCTTGCTTCAATGCGGAAACATCGAGAGCGTGTACGCTCTCTGGGGGTGAAAGCGCAAACATACTTTGCAAATGCTCTTGAAGCAATGCATACACGTCGGGCTTTGCTGGGTCGTCTATAGCGATCGTCATAATTCGGTCACGCCGTCTCCATCGGCAGGCTTTTATCGCGAGCCCACTCTGATAGCGAAGCATCGTAAATCCTGACATCCGGGTGTCCAAGGATGGTCAATATCAGCGCATCACTCGAGGCGGCGATCCCACCGCCGCAATAAGTGATGACTCGATCGCTTGCAAGTGCTTGGGCGAACATCGTGCGTAACTCATGAAGCGGCTTGAACACATTGTTTTCATCGACGATATGAATCGCAGCAATATTTACGCTGCCTGCAATATGGCCTGGCCTGCCATAATTGGAGCCACCAGGCTCACCTCGATGCTGCTCCGGGCGCAAAGCATTGATCGTGCAAATACCTTGGTCATCGATCGCTGCAAATACGTCCGCTTTATTCGCCACCAATTCGGCTCGAAAGGCAGGTTCAAAGGACGATGCTGCCCGAGGCTTGCTTTGCCCAACAGCGATGGCCCGCCCTTCTCGCGACCACTTCTGAAAGCCACCATTGAGAACTGAAGCCTTATCGTGACCAAAGACCCTGAGCATCCACCACATCCTTGTGGCCCACCAATGGTTTGCCGTCGCGTAGCACACAACATGCGTTTGGTTCGTAATGCCAAGTCGACTCATGACTTGAGCAAACACCTGCATGCTTGGGAGCATGAAGCGCAGATGTGCCGGCTGATTCGGATCCGAGAGCTCCATATCGAGATCGACAAACTGTGCCCCAGGAATATGCGCAGCTTCAAAATCCGACCTTCCAGAAACAATATCGTAGGGCTTATCTTGGCGTGGTAGGAGATGAGTGGTGGTGTCAAGGACGACGACGTTCGGGTCGTCAAGGTGTTCTGCTAACCAAGCCGACTCGACGATGTATTCAAAATTTGTATTCATGATGGCCTTGATATTAAGTAGTCATCTGCAAAAACCCTCAGTCAGGGCATCAAGATGTCTGCATGCCTGCAAGCCGCCGGCTAATGATCGACTCAGCCTCAGCCATCATACGATCGATCAATGCTTTGACCGTGGGGATATCATGGATCAATCCAGCAACCATGCCGCAACTCCATGCGCCGGCGTCCATGGCACCATCGAGCATGATCTTGGGATACACCCCAGCGACCTCATCAATGATGTCCTCAAACTTGAGTCCGGCCCCAAGCGATCGCTCCTTCTCAAGCAATCGTTCAACTGCAGCGTTATTCAATACACGCTCGGTATTGCGCAATGGCCGCATCACCAGGCGGGTGTCGAGTTCACTCGCCGCAAGAATGGCTTCCTTAACATATTGGTGGACGGGTGCCTCTTGTGTAGCTATAAAACGTGTACCCATATTTATACCGTCGGCACCAAGAGCAAGGGCTGCCACCAAACTGCGTCCATCAGCCATACCACCACTTGCCACGAATGGAATCTTCAGCTCGTCGGCCGCACGAGGAAGCAATATAAAATTAGGAACATCGTCTTCACCTGGATGACCGCCACATTCAAATCCATCCACACTGACAGCATCGCAACCAATCGCCTGCGCTTTCAATGAGTGGCGAACGCTTGTGCACTTATGAATCACCTTGACGCCGGCTTCTTGCATCATCGGCAGCCACTTCTGTGGATTATTGCCTGCTGTCTCGACAACCCTGACGCCACCATCAATTATTGCCTTAATGTAACCAGGATAGTCAGGGCTTGTTACAGTCGGCAGGAAAGTGAGATTGACACCGAAGGGCTTATCGGTCATCGCTCGACACTTTGCAATCTCATGTGCAAGAAGTTCAGGCGTCTTTTGAGTGAGACCCGTAATAATCCCTAAGCCCCCTGCATTGCTGACTGCAGCAGCCAACTCAGCAAAACCAACATAATGCATACCACCTTGAATAATCGGGTGTTGGATCCCGAACAATTCAGTGATTTTTGTTTTCATAACGTTAGAACCCCCTATAACGAGCCACTTTTCTACGCCATCTGATCCATAATTGCAAGCTTGCGGCCTTCTCAAGTAGCCTGACATCATTATGGCAAGACAGGCCGATCAAACAATCAACGAGGAGACATTGATGACCAAGCCAGTCTGTTTAATCCTTGGGGCTGGTGCCGGCATTGGCGGGCATGTAGCCAAGCGGTTTGCTCAAGAGGGCTTTCATGCATGCCTTGCAAGGCGAAGTGACAGGCCAGGCTTAGATAGTTTGGTTGATGACATTAAACGTGATGGCGGAACATCGACAGGTTTTATACTGAACGCTGCCGAAGAAGGAAGTATCGAGCATCTTGTTTGCTCGATTGAGAACGATATCGGACCCATAACTGTCGCAGTTTTTAATCTTGGTGCCCAGATTGGCGATCGTGGCCTTGCCAATACCACGCTCAAGCAGTTTGAATTGGGCTGGCGCATCGCAACCTTTGGCCTCTTCCGCCTAGCTAAAGTACTGTTCCCATTCATGGAGCAACGAGGCCGAGGTACGCTTATAGTGACTTCGGCAACAGCCGCGATGCGTGGCAACGCGGGTCAACATTCTCATAGCGCTGCTATGGGTGGCAGGCGCATGCTGTGTCAATCGCTCAACGCCCAATTTGCCCCTAAGGGCATTCATATTGCCCACATCGTGATCGACGGCGCCGTTGATGCGCCCGACACGCTTGGAAAAATGCTCGGTCCCGAGCGCTTTCAAGCCTTGCGTACATCGCGCGGTCTCGAGCACGACGGCCTTCTCCTACCTGCAGAAATTGCGAATACCTATTATTACCTTGCCCATCAGCATCGCTCGGCTTGGACCTTTGAGCTTGACCTCAGAGCCCATTCTGACCTCGCGTGGTGGAATCATCAGTCTCAAGTTGACGATGCGTGAAACTCCATGGATATTTCTTGGATCGGTATGGAAATGGGGATTACCCTACTGCGTTGATTTGTGGCATGCTAATGGACCAATCAATAAACTAAGTGTTTCCCCATGAAAGCCGCTTGGTATCTAGAAACTGGATCGATCGACGTCTTGCAGGTTGGTGAGGTCCCCACACCTGATCCGATGCCCGGGCAGGTGCTGGTAGGTCTTAAATCCCACGGCGTCAACCCGACCGACTGGAAACGCAGAGCCGGCCAGCGAGGTCCTGCGCCAACCCAAAGGATGATCCCTGGATACGATGGCGCAGGCGTTATTGCTGCCCTCGGACAAGGCGTAGACCTCTCACGTCTAGGTGAACGTGTATGGGTCTGGGAGGCCTTTCATCAACAGGCAGGTGGAACCGCAGCGGAATTTGTCTGCGTTGATCAGTCGCGCGCCATAACCCTACCCGAAGCGGTGGACTTCGAAGTCGGTGCATGCCTCGGCGTGCCCGCCCTTACCGCCTGTCATTCACTTATGCTTGCAGGCCCTTTAGAGGGCGAAGCAGTCATCGTGACAGGAGCAGCTGGTGTGGTCTGTAATTATGCCGTCCAATTGGCAAAGATAATGGGCGCCCGCGTCTTGGCAGTAGTACGTGGTGAGGCCGAAAAGGAAGAAGATGCTCATCGTGCAGGCGCAGACCTTGTTATCAATTCAGAAAGGGATGACTTCCTCAAAGCGGCCCTCGATTTCACCCATGGTCGCGGTGCGCGTTGTGTTGTTGACGTGGACCTCGGCGCTCACTTGCACATCGCCTCACGCATTACCGCTGTAAACGGCACGATTGCAAGTTTTGGTACAGCCAGTAATCCTGCACCCACGCTCGACTGGGCCGCATTTATGCATCGAAACATCCGGCTATGCGGTGTAGGTATTTTTTCGGTTCCAGAATCTAGAAAGTTAGAAGCAGTCGCCTTCGTGCAAAGCTGCCTAGCGGCTGGCCAGCTTTGGCATCGGATCGACAGTCGTTGGCCGCTCGATGAAATCGCCAAAGCTCATCAACGCCAGGAGACAGGACGTCCACGAGGGAAAGTTATAGTTAGCATAAGCTAGCCAATCAAGCCAGCAACTGATCGATCTTTGCCCTCACCCGTTCGAGACTTAGTACTGACTCAGCTTCAAGCGGTGGTGCATAGCCGACCGGTATCCGGGGAGCGCCGCAGCGTGCGACGGGCAAGCCACTATGCTCGGCAACAAATGCAGCAACTTCCGCTCCAAATCCTGCCACTTGCACCGCTTCATGGACCACCAAGCAACGCCGAGTCTTTTCGACCGATTCAAGGACGGTCGTTTGATCCCAAGGCCAAAGACTCCTCAAATCGATCAGTTCAATCGAAAGACCACTTAAGCTGAGCTCGTCGACAAGGCTCATTAATCGGGGTATCGTGGCAGACCAACTAACAATCGTTAGATCGCTACCCTTTCTGCAAACTGCAGCCTCACCAATAACTTGTAACGAAGTCTCGGCGATGTCGACCAAGCCCGTTTGCTGCCAAAGCTCCTTATGCTCCATGTAGACCACGGGATCATCTGATGCGAGCGCCGCCTTGAAAAGATGGTAATTGTCCGAGGCAGTTGATGGGGCAAGAACGGTTAATCCAGGAATGTGCACAAACCAGGACTCAAGTGATTGTGCGTGCTGTGCGGCTGAACCGTTCCAAATCCCATTCGGTAAGCGCATCAGCATCGACACACGGCCCTGACCACCAAACATATAACGATTCTTAGCAGCCTGATTTACGATCTCGTCCATAGCACAAATCGCAAAATCAACAACCCGCATTTCAACGACAGGCCGCATACCGGCCAATGCCATACCAACCCCTGCGCCAATCATGGTCGCTTCAGAGATTGGAGTATCAATGATTCGAGCAGGACCGAACTTTGACTGCAAGCCAGCGTACTGGGCAAAGACGCCGCCGCGACCGATATCCTCGCCAAGGGCAATAATACGAGGGTCGAGATCCATTGATTCGCTTAGCGCAAGCGCTGCAGCCTGCGCGTAGCTAAGGCTTAAAGGCATTGTATTGCTCCAAAGACTAGAACCATTGACCAGCTCCAGATGTTTGAACATCTAAGTACGCATCGCTGGCAAGCGGCCATGCTGCCTCGTTGGCCCTTGCTAACGCGTCGGCCATCTCTTGATCGGCTTGTTGCTTAATCTGGTCGAGGACCGCTTGCTGAACAGCTTGAGCGCTAAGCTTTCGCATCGCCAAAATAATGGGGTCATGGCACATAGCTTGATCGACTTCGTCTTGCTCACGATAAGTACCAGGATCCACAGATACGTGCCCCTTAAAGCGATATGTCCTTGCATGTAAAAGCAAAGGACCGAAGCCCCTTCTTATGGACTCAGTAAGCCTTGCCGCGGCGTCGTCAACAGCCTCAACGTCGTTACCATCAATTGATTCAACATCAATACCAATACCTCGCGCTCGTTCACAGACACCCTCTCCTGCCGTTACCGAAGAAGAGCGCGTTGTGGCGGCGTAGGCGTTATCTTCACAAACAAATAAAACGGGAAGCTGATAAACCTTAGCCCAATTGAAAGTCTCCAAAAACGGGCCGCGATTAATGGCCCCATCACCAAAAAAACAGGCAACGATCCGATCATCACCGTGCTGAAGTTTGATCGCATGCGCAGCACCCACTGCGATGGGCATGCCTGCCGCAACGACGCCGTTCGCACCCAACATGCCCACCGAAAAATCCGCAATATGCATCGACCCGCCCTTGCCGTGGTTATAGCCATCCGCGCGCCCAAAGAGCTCAGCCATCATCCGGTAAGGATGTGCACCTTTCGCAAGCGTATGGCCATGACCGCGATGGGTTGAGGTGATCAGATCTGTACGCCTGAGATTCGCGCACACACCGGCAGCAACCGCCTCCTGGCCGGTCGACAGATGAAGCGGGCCACGAACTCTGGCAGGCGCAGCCGAGGTCTTTTGACCCCAAGCAGCCACACCGCCCTGGCTTGCTGCTTCAGCAGCATCTTCAAATGCGCGAATCCGAAGCATCATGCGATAAAGTTCGATCAGTTCGCCTCGTCGACTTGCGGATTCCATAGCATTCCTCTTGCGATTCTTTGACCTGTTGCGGTCCATGCGCTCACACGCCTTGCATCATACAATGCCGGCTTTTCCCGGACTTCATGCTATGACAACAACATCACAAGAACCACCGCTCACATCGCTTTCGCATGGTGGTGGCTGCGGTTGCAAGATTGCACCGGGCTTACTTTCTGAGATGCTCAAATCGACGGTGGCCATGCCTGTGCCCGATGAGCTGCTTGTTGGCATCGGGACGTCGGATGATGCTGCTGTCTATCAGATTAACGAGCACCAGGCCATTGCTGCTACCACAGACTTCTTCATGCCAATTGTTGATGATCCTTATGCTTTTGGACGTATCGCCGCCACCAACGCAATCTCGGATATCTATGCCATGGGTGGAACGCCCATCATGGCGCTCGCGCTCGTAGGCATGCCGATTAATGTACTTAGCACGACAACCATTGGGAGCATTTTGGAGGGTGGACAGTCGATCTGTCGTGAAGCTGCAATCCCAATTGCGGGTGGTCACAGCATCGACTCAGTCGAGGCAATCTACGGGCTTGTTGTGCTTGGACTCGTGAACCCAAAGCAGGTCAAAAGGAATGCGGATGCAAAGCCTGGCGATCTGCTTATCCTGGGCAAGCCGCTTGGTGTAGGTATTTACGCAGCGGCGCTTAAAAAAGGACAGCTTGCTGACGCTGATTATGCGCAAATGCTTCAGATGACAACTTCGCTGAATAAGGCTGGATCTAAGCTTGGCACTATGGATGGGGTCCACGCTATGACTGACGTTACAGGATTTGGTCTAGCTGGCCATGCGCTCGAAATGGCACGAGCAGCGAAACTGTGTTTAAAGCTTGATTGGCAAAAAGTCCCGCTGTTACCCATGGCGAGGCAACATGCCGGTGCTGGTCATATCACCGGGGCGTCTGCTCGTAACTGGTCTGCCTATGGCCACGAGCTTAGACTAGACTCAAGACTGTCGGCCGTGGATCGGGCATTGCTCACAGATCCACAAACAAGTGGTGGCTTACTGGTAGCCTGCGCGCCACAGGCTCGAGCCGAAGTGTTCGAAGCCTTTGCAAGTACAGGTTTGGACGCTCGCGAGATTGGCTCAGTCACAACTGGTTCGGTAGGGGTCGAGGTGATGATGTCCGAAATTGGCTAGTGGGGCTGCTGTTTTGTCGTTAAGATGGATGACATGCACAAGGCAAGCCAAACATCTGAACCTGCACGAGGCGCTCAGAGCAAGCAACCGGTCAGATGCGCCGCAACAAAGCATCGCTCTATAAGACAAGTCGATACCGATGCGTACTATCAAGCAGTTTGTACAAAAGATTCAAAATTTGATGGTTATTTTTTTGTAGGCGTCAGCAGCACTGGGATTTACTGTCGCCCCATTTGCCGGGTTAAGACACCGAAACAACAACATTGCCATTTCTTTTCGATTGCCGCACAAGCAGAAGCCGCAGGCTTTCGTCCCTGCATGCGATGTCGACCAGAACTTGCTCCCGCCGACAGATATTGGAGCAGTGAGGACGCAAGCGACATTTTGGCTCGCAAGGCTGCGTACCTCATAGACGGTGCAAAGCAGCACGACGGCAGCCCTAAACAAAGCGCGTCTTCCATGGCCGAGATCGCTCACTTACTTGGCATCAGCGATCGCCACTTGCGTCGTGTGTTTGAAAACTATTGGGGTGTTTCTCCGCTGCAGTATCGACAAACTCAACGATTTCTTAGGGCAAAGCAATTGCTCGTTGACAGTCAGCTTCCTATGTCCAGGGTTGCTGCACTCGCGGGATTTTCAAGCCTTCGACGATTCAATGATTCTTTTCATAACCATTACAGGTTATCGCCGAGCAAATTGCGAGCCAATAACGCAAACGAACGAACAGGGTCTCCTGATCATTCGATTACCCTAAGGCTCGACTATCGACCGCCTTTTGACATACAAGCCATGCTCAATTTTTGGCGGGTTCGCTCGATTAACAATCTTGAACTGATTGGCGCACACGATCTCTTTCGAACACTGGCCATCGTGCATCCTCAGTCACCAAGCAGGTATTTAGTTGGCTGGGTTCATTGTTTGTTTGATCCACTACGACCTCAACTGAGCCTAACAATGAGCGAGAGCCTGCTTCCAGCCATTCATGGTTTGGTGGGTATCGTGAGAGCTGCGTTTGATCTGGATGCAGACCCAGCACTTATTGATGCGTCATTGAGCACTGACTTCCCAGCCAGCACGGGTCTTCGATTGCCTGGAGCATTTGATGGCTTTGAACTTGCGGTCAGAGCGGTCATTGGGCAGCAGGTTAGCGTTGCAGCGGCAAGAACCTTCGCCCAACGCATGGTGGATCGATTTGGCACGCAGCTTAGGCTTGTAAGCCCACCCCGTCAATTGCTCGATACCAATAAGCCAGAGCTCGAACATTTAAGACTCTTTCCCCGCCCCCAAGTGCTTGCACAAGCCTCGAGCGATGCCTTGGGTGCACTAGGTATTGTCAGACAACGGCAGGTCGCC
>VGHV01000016.1 GCA_016868095.1 Betaproteobacteria bacterium | reverse complement strand
GCATCCCAGGACAGCGAAGCAAAACGTACGCGATCAATCGGCTCAATCACGGGCTTTTTGGTCATGACATCCATCACATGAAGGCTTCCAATTTCAGATCCACCTTCCTGAACGGTATAGGCCAATCGTCTTCCATTTGACGATGGCCAGAATCCTTGGATCGCAAGTGCTTTTTTTTCGCTGCGACTGATCGCATCGATATCAACAAGAACATGCTCAGGCTTATCGAAGCCCTCTCTCCACACGATGTTTGCGCGGTTTTCTTGGGCTAATCGCCTTGTGTAAAACCAGTGCCCATGGCTGCTTCGCTTAGGGGCTGAGGTGCTCACGCCGAGCGAATCCATGATCGACCGAAGCCTTGCTTCGAGTTCTTTGCGGCCGTTGATCTTCGTCAATATTTGTTCGCTGGCGACAGCTTGCGCTTTGGTCCATTCGATCACTTTTGGATCTGTTCGTTGTTCTAGAAAACGATAGGGATCCTTGACCTTCACGCCCCAATAAATATCTTCTTGTTCCTGGGCTGCTAAGGGTCTGGGAATCCCCAGACGATCGGCGATTGGGAGCGACGAATCGATCGCTTGCACAGCTTTGTTGCCTAATGCCCCCTGGCCTGTAGGCATCAGGCTGCTGCAAGAGCCTAGGACTAATCCACAAAGCGCCATCATTAAGCTGGCACGCAGAGGCATGATTTGGCGCATGTTTAGTAGCTTTTTACTCGCTGCACTTAGGCCTGACATGGGCCATGAAGCCCTGCGCATACTGATAGCATTGCCTTTCTTGATTAGCCTTGATTGAATAACTGAAGCGATGATCGACATGAACGATTTACTCTCAACAAAATCTTGGATGATGCTCCAAGCTTGGATTGGAGCCAACTCGGTTCACGCGATTCGGATTCTGGCCATCCTTGTTGTTGCTTTTGTGGTGCTTCGATTCATCCGCGCCTTCGTTCCCCGATTGCGGGAACACATCGCGGGCAGACAGGAGTCGATTGAAGATGCCAAGCGTATTCAGACGCTTTTGCGTGTGGCGCATTACTTGCTTACTGCGAGCACGCTTGCCGTCGCAGTCTTGCTCGTGTTGGGCGAAGTTGGCATTTCGCTCGCTCCAATCCTCGGTGCTGCGGGTGTGGTTGGTATTGCCGTCGGTTTTGGCGCACAAACGCTGGTCAAAGACTATGTGAGTGGTTTTTTGTTGTTGCTAGAAAATCAAATTCGTGTGGGCGATGCGGTGGAAATCTCGGGTAAAAGTGGAATCGTTGAAGAGGTCACCTTGCGATTCATTCGACTTCGAGATTTTGGCGGCAACGTTCACTTCATTCCCAATAACACCATCGGCGTCATCACCAATTCAAGCCTTGGCTTTGCCTATGCAGTCTTAGATGTTGGGATTGCTTATGGTTCAGATATCGAAGTCTCGATGCAAGTGATGCGCGACGTCGATGAGAGCATGCGTGAAGACGCTAGCTTCGCGGGCAAGATCCTCAAGCCGCTAGAAATTGCCGGTGTTGATCAATGGGCTGACTCCTCCGTGATGATTAAGGCGCGGATCCAGGTCAAACCCCTTGAGCAATGGCATGTGCGGCGAGAATACTTAAAGCGCCTCAAGATCGCCTTTGACGCCAAGGGCGTTGAAATCCCATTTCCTCATGTGAAGCTTGTTCAATGAATAACTATCTTTTTTTTCGTTCGGGCGCAGATGTGCTTGCTTCGGTCGGGCAGAAGCTTGGCCCAGGTGATTGGCTGCTCGTTGATCAAGCGCGGATCAATGCGTTTGCGCAGGCGAGCGAGGATTTTCAATGGATTCATGTCGACCCGGAGCGGGCAGCCCATGGACCCTTTGGAAAAACCATTGCCCACGGCTTTCTTTCACTATCTCTCGTGGCCCCATTATTAGGCGCTTTGTTGCGCTTTGAACATTTGGCCATGAGTTTAAATTATGGCTGTGAAAAAGTTCGTTTTCCCGCGCCTGTGCCAGTCGACACTCGATTGCGTGCGCATGGCGAAGTGATAAAAGCAGAGCGCATCGCGGACACACCTGATACCGTGCAGGCCACGATTCGTGTAACCATCGAGATCGAAAAGGGTACAAAACCCGCCTGTGTGGCTGATTCCGTGAGTCGCTTCTACTTTGATCCAAGCGTCACGAGCTCGGGCGGCATTGCAGGATATGGCAGATCTGAAGGATAATCGTGGATTATTCATAAACGGAAGCCCGCCAAAGGCCCTTCGGCACGGGTTTTCTGTTGTTTTTTAGGATCTCCGTGCAATTTTCAGATTTCGCGTTTGCCGACCCTATTAACCGCGCTATTGCTGAGATGGGTTATAGCGTTCCAACCCCTATCCAAGCGCAAGCTATTCCTGTCGTCTTGCAAGGCGAAGATGTTATGGGCGCAGCCCAAACAGGGACGGGCAAAACTGCAGGCTTTGCATTGCCGATCTTGCAACGATTAATGGCCCATGCAAATACCAGCGTGTCGCCGGCAAGACATCCTGTGAGGGCCTTGATGCTTGCGCCCACGCGCGAACTTGCTGATCAAATTTATGTCAATGTTCGCGACTATGCGAAGTACACGCCAATTAGGGTTGCTGTTGTTTTTGGTGGTGTCGATATCAAGCCTCAATTGGCAAGTCTTCGCCAGGGTTGCGAAATTCTTATTGCAACACCGGGTCGTCTGCTAGACCACATCGAGCAAAAGTCAGTCACACTCGGCCAGGTACAAGCCCTCGTGCTTGATGAGGCTGATCGTATGCTTGATATGGGGTTTTTACCTGATATTCACCGCATTATTCGCTTATTGCCCAGTGCGCGGCAGAATCTGATGTTTTCAGCAACCTTTTCACCGGATATTCGAAAGCTTGCTGAGAGCTTTTTGCAGCATCCCAAATTGATCGAGGTTGCTCGTCGTAATGCACTTGCAGATAATGTCGAGCAGACGGTTTATCGCCTTGGCTCTGACGAGCAAAAGCGCTTTGCTGTTTCGCATTTGCTAAAAGAGCGCAGCCTCTCCCAGGTGATTGTTTTTACCAATACAAAAATTGGTGCCAGTAGGTTGGCTCGTGATTTAGCGCGTGAAGGTCTAAGCGCTGATGCGATTCATGGCGATAAGTCTCAACAAGATCGTCTAACGACCCTTGAGGGGTTCAAACAAGGCAAGGTCGCGGTGCTTGTTGCAACCGATGTGGCGGCTCGAGGCCTTGATATTGCTGAATTGCCTGCGGTTATTAATTATGATCTACCGTACTCGCCGGAAGATTACGTCCATCGCATTGGGCGAACGGGCCGGGCAGGAGCATCAGGTGTTGCACTGTCATTGATGACACAAAGCGATGAACGCTATCTTTCTGAGATCGAAAAGCTCACCAAACGGAAGTTTGCCGTACAAGATCTTGCTATACCCACCGTAAAAGAGCGCCCGGAAAGCATTGCTGGATCTCAAGCTTCTTCGATTCGGGTCCCGCGCCAGCGATCATACGCCGATGCGCCTACACGCAAACTGCCTGGCTACTCGACCGATCCTTTTTTCTTTCAGCCCTATCAAGCCAGCGCGATTACTCCCAACCCTACGACAACAATGATTGCTTCGCCGTCAGCGCCCGAATCCGCGGCCAAGCCGGCCGTATCTGGGATGCGAAAGCCGCCAAGGCAATTAGCCGCTTTACTCGGTGGCAAGGGCTTAAAGCACGGGGGCTAATAGTTTTGCTCCCCGCACCGCGAGGTTGAACATAGGGCCGCGCTGACTGAGCAGCTCGTGCCCAAGCGGTTTACAGTGCTCAAAGTCAGCTTCGAGCATGCGATGGACCTCTTGTGCAAAACGCCTGTCGTTGACGATGATTGAAATCTCAAAATTGAGTCTAAAGGAACGGTTATCAAAATTAACCGAACCGATGCTGCTCATGACATCGTCGATCAGAACCACTTTTTGGTGTAAGAATCCTGGTGCATAACGGAAAAAGCGTACCCCCACATCGCCTAAAGGCTTCAAGTAAGCGTATGAAGCAAGTTGAACCAGTCGATGGTCTGGTCGCGAGGGCAGCATAATCCGCACGTCAACGCCTCGAATCGCGGCCAATTGCAGTTGAGATACAAATTGTTCGTCAGGGACAAAGTAAGGGCTGGCGATCCAAAGACGGTGCTGAGCCTGTCGGATAAGTTCCATAAACAATAAGGTACAAGTCTCTATATTTGAAGCAGGGCTGGTCGGAGCAACCAAGACCGATTGATCGACCTGCGAGGACTGCGGCAGGCAAAGTAGACTCTCCAAGGACTCGCCGGTGGCCCAAAGCCAATCTTCAACAACAACTGCTTGCACCGCCAGTGCGGCCGGGCCCCTAATGCACACATGAGTGTCGCGCCAATGCCCGAGTTCTGGGTCCATGCCAGCGTATTCCCGACCGATATTCAATCCACCAACCCAAGCCGACTCACCATCGACAACGACAATTTTGCGATGATTTCTAAAATTTAAGCTAAATCGATTACCGGGATGGCGGCTACCATCAAAGGCTACAACTTTTGCACCAGCCTGTCTTAGATCGTCGAGCATACGACCAGCCTCACCTAAGCTGCCAATGCCGTCATACATGATGCGAACCTTCACACCCTGCTCAGCACGCTCAATAAGCGCTCGTTTGAAAGGCTCACCAATTTCGTCGTGCCTCATGAGGTAAAACGAGGCGAGTACATGATCTTTGGCGCGGGCAATGCCTGCAAACATCGATTTGAAGGTTTCCTCGCCGTCGATCAAAAGGTCGAGCTGGTTTCCTCCCGTAAATGGCGAACCGGTAATTTCTTCGAGCGTCTTTAGGCCTGAGGTGAGTCGCTCGTCCTTGACTCGCGAGGCAGTGAGTAAACTTCCAAAGAGCTTTGCCCCGAGACGTTGCTCAAGTTGCTCGCGAATGCGTCGTTTGCGATAGCCGTTCACATGACTGCGGCCAAAGATCCAATAGGCCGGTACGGCAAGCACTGGTATGCTGATGAGAACCATTGCCCATGCAATTGCACCTTGAGATGTTCTGGTTTCAAGAACAGCCTGTGTTGCTGAAATGAGTCCCAGCACTTGAGCGATCAACAAAAACCCAAGCCACCACGTGCTGCCATCCTGACTAAAACCGAGCAAAGCACTTAGCATGTCAAATCCTCCGCCCCTGTCATGTCGTGCTGTCTGTTGTCGGTCATAAGCCAACGTGCTGCCCATGCCTGAATTGCTTTTGTCAGAAAGCTATCAAGCGAGCGAGCTTGCAAGTCGGAAAGTCCAAGGTGTTGGGCAGCAAGCTTTAAATTTCCGAGCGCCTGCTGTGGACAAAGCGCTTGGGCACCTTGTTGTTTGGAAAGTTTTTGGCCTTGGGAATTCTTGAGCACGGGAATATGCAAATAGCGAAGCTTTCGATATCCAAGTAGTCCTTGTAGCGCAATCTGCCTAGGGGTTGACATCAGCAAGTCGTCGCCGCGAACCACATGAGTGATGCCTTGCACTTCATCATCGACAACCACCGCCAGCTGATAGGCCCACTGGCCGTCAGCACGCATGAGGACAAAATCACCCATCGTGCTCGAGGCCATGACGGGCTGCCTGCCAGCAAGACGATCAGTAAACCCAATCTCAATGGGTTCAAGCTTTATACGCCATGCGCCGGGACCATCAAGCCGCATAAGGGCTCGGCAGGTACCCGGATAGGGGCGTTCAGCCTGCGGCGGTAGGCTTAGGCTTGTTTGCGCAAGCATGTGTTCGATCTGCTTTCGACTGCAGCGGCATCGGTAAACAAGTTGTTTTTCACGTAACGCATGCAAGGCATCAACATACCTCGCCTGATGCTTGGATTGCCAGCTTATGGGGCCATCATGCTTGAGGCCGTGAAGTCTCAAGGATTCGATGATGGCAGATGCGTGCTCAGGTCGGCAACGATCACGATCAATATCTTCGATACGGAGCTGCCAGCTGCCACCGTGAGCTCTTGCGTCAAGCCAGCTTGCAAGTGCTGTGCAAAGCGAGCCTAGATGCAAGGGCCCCGTGGGCGATGGGGCAAAGCGACCTATATAAGTTGTGGATCGATCAAAGCGATGCGGCGAATTCAAGAGAATTTAGCCCCCAGCAACTTGTTTCGAACTCTCGGGATTTGTAAACGGCTAAGCCACCACTGTAGTGCCTTACCAGGCCTTTGCGTTGACCATGCATAACGCAGTGCCGTTGCCTGTCGCTGCGGCTTGACCTGCAGGGCTATTAAAGCTCCGGTCTTTAAGTCTTCGCGTACATAAGGTTCAGGCATCCAACCGACCCCGAGTCCAGCTAGGATGACAGCTCGCTTTTGCTCGGCGCTTGCCACCGTCAGTCGGGGCTGATGGCTGATAAGTCCCCAGTCGCGAGCAGCACGTTGTTGAGCGCTGTCGGCTACGGCGATCGCCGTCATTTGCTCAAGCTGTGGGCCCACTAAGCTATTGACCATCGAAGGCAAATCATTAGCCAACGGGTGTTGAGCGCCAAGGCAAAAGATCCAGGGAAGTTGTCCAAGCGAACGCATCTCGAAATGCGCGCTATGGACCGATGGCTGCGAGGTGTCAACAGGCATGCCGATTGCAAGCGAGACTCGGCCCTCTGCCAGTGCCTCCCAGCTTCCCTCAAGCACTTCATGACGAAGTCTTAGACGCGTGGGGATTTGCAGTGCTTCAAAATCTTTGATCAGCGGCAAGCAATCATCAAAGCGTAGGCTGCCATCGAGCGCAATGGAGAGCTCTGATTCCCAGTCGTTGCCCAGGTCTTTGACGTGGGCAAGCATGGTCTCGGTGAGTCGGAAAATTTGATTGGCATGAGCCAGTAATGCCTGGGCTGCTTCGGTCGGCTTGGCAATTCTGCCGCGCCGATCAAAGAGCAAAACATCGAGGTCCTCTTCTAGCTTTCGCATCGAATAGCTCAAAGCCGATGGCACCTTGCCGAGCGCTTTGGCAGCCGAGGCAAAACTGCCGCGACGTGCGATCGTATCAAGAATTTGCAATTGCTCAAGGCTAATCGGTGGAGCCTGAAGCTTTGCACTAAGTTTAGTGTTTCGGGGCATTAAGAAAAAGTTTCAGTGTTCGATGCTGTGAGGTACGTAAAACCATTCATCAAAAAAATTGAATTATAAGAACAAAGTTTGAATGATTAGCGCTATCGCTTTGGCTTGACAATGTGAAGCATCTTTTTCCAAGGAGCAGCGATGAAACAATGGATTCGACGCGCACAGGATCGCGGCATGGCCGATCATGGTTGGCTCAAGAGTGCGCACAGCTTTTCTTTTGCAAATTATCAAGATCCGGATTGGATGCAATTCGGCCCGTTGCGTGTGATCAATGAAGATCGCGTGGCCCCTGGCCAAGGCTTTGGCACCCATGGGCATCGCGATATGGAAATTATCAGCTATGTGCTTGATGGTGCGCTCGCTCATCGCGATAACATGGGTAACGGTTCTGTCATTCATCCCGGTGATGTGCAGCGTATGAGTGCGGGCACGGGCGTGATGCACTCCGAGTTCAACCATCAGAAGGCCGACTGGACTCACTTTCTGCAGATCTGGATTATTCCTGATCGATCGGGACATCAGCCTTCGTATGAGCAAAAGCATTTTTCAATCGAACAACGTCGCGGCCGCTTGGCACTGATTGTTTCGCCCGATGGTGCTGATGGTTCCTTGATCTTGCATCAACAGGCTCGTGTTTATGCGGGTTGTTTCACCGAGACAGAGCAGGCCTCGCTTCATGTGGCAAACGATCGTGGACTTTGGGTTCAGTTAGCCCGGGGGTCGGCGTCTGTGAATGGCCAGGCGCTTGAAGCTGGTGATGGGTTTGCTTTAACGGATGTATCGATCTTAACAATAGACCAAGCAAAAGACGCTGAGGTCTTGGTGTTTGACCTTCCCTTGAACTAGGAGAGTTTTTATGAGTGCAATTGATGTCGCCGTGGCTTATCACTCGGGCTATGGCCATACCGCAAAGGTCGCCGAGGCGGTCGTACACGGTGTGAAGCAGGCAGGCAAAAGTGCGGTGCTGATCGATGTATCGAACATCACTGAGGAGCAATGGCTCCAACTTGATGGGGCCAGGGCCATTATCTTTGGAGCGCCTACTTATATGGGCGGTGCGTCGGCTCAGTTCAAGCAGTTTGCTGATGCGAGTTCCAAACGTTGGTTCACACAGGCCTGGAAGGATAAGTATGCAGGTGGTTTCACCTGCTCGCTTTCAATGAGTGGTGATAAATATGCAACCCTCATGTCCTTTGTGACCCTGGCCATGCAACATTCGATGGTTTGGATTGGTACCGGGATGATGCCTGCGGCGACCCCTGGTGCGCCCGATCAAATGAATCGCATTGGCTCTTCGATTGGTGTGATGGCGCAAGCCGATAATGTACCTGCTGATCAAAGTCCGCCAAAAGGCGATCTTGATACCGCGATTGCCTACGGCGAGCGAATCGCACGCTGGATTGCTTGAGCCCAGGCCTCAAAGCCTGCTGATGCCTGGGCGCTTGCGTAGCGCTTGGGCATTTGTTCCACATGGCCTTGAAAATACTCTGGGCCTTGAACCGCTACATGGTGGGGGAAATTGACAAACATGCTCTCATCATTGGGTGCATCACCGACGAAAAACCAGCTCGATTGCGCGCGCTGACGATCATGGTCAAAAAGTTTTTTGAGCAAATTGAGACTGCTGCTTGCCTTGTCGAATTGTCCAGCCCAAGCGTTGATATGGACATTGCTGGCTCGCGCACGATAGCCTTCCTTGTGACATTGTTCGATGAATCGGGTTACGACATCTCGAGGAGCCTTAACCTGTTCGTTCCAGTCAATAGCGATATCAACGAGTCGCTGACTTTGATCACTGGCCCAGCAAAGCGGGGGGTAGTGGGGCATCCATTGTTCAGCAAGGCTCACCAGGTCCTTGCGTGCTGAAATGTCGCCGAAGTATTGGATTTCGAACTGAAAGGCTTGCCGATCGAGTTGATCTGCGGTGACGAGATCTCCAGATGGGTTTACGCGCCACATGGCCAGACCACCGCTTTCTGCAATGACGGCATCGATGGGCCACTGGTGCAACATCATATGGCCCCAGGCTGCCGAGCGCCCTGTAACGGGTATTATTTTTAGACCGCTATGATGAAGCGACCAAAGCGCTTCATAGGTTGATGCTCTTAATTGCCCATGCAGGGTAAGGGTGCCATCCACGTCGGTGAGCACGCCGTAAAGACGGCTTGGGATAGCTTCTTCGCTCGCCTCGGTAGTATCGCAGCCCACGACTTACTTCCAGCGATCCCGCAAGGCGTTTACGGCAAGACCACCAATGACGAGCAAGCCGCCTTGCACAGTTGCCGCGGGCATTTTCTCATCGGCGCCTAGCCAGGCCCAAATCGGCCCAAGCACCACTTCCAGGAGACAGATCAGGGCAATTTCATGCGGTGGCAAAAAGCGTGCGACCCAGACCAGCAGTGCGCAAGGAATAGCCAGTTGTACCATGCCTAAAAGTGCTAACCAGGCGAGGTCGTTGTGACTTGCTTCAAAGGGCATCGCCCAGGGAAGGGTTACAGCGCAGGACATCAAAGCGCCCACTAAAACTGCTGGAATCAAATCAACCTGAGCTCGTTGGGCGCGTAAGACAACCAGGTTGGCTGCCGAAGCAAGGGGCACGCCCGCGGCGATCAACATACCCTCGACACCTTCAGCCGAAATGCCTTCGCGCACCATCCACCATACCCCAATGCCCGCTACCGCGATGGCAAACCAGGTTGACTTCTCGATCGCTGACTTTAAGAAGAGCCTCGCCATCAAGGCAGCAAGCAATGGTGCAAGGCTCATCACGACCACAGTGTTAGCCACGCTCGTCCTTGTGAGGGCGATCATGAAGCAGGTAAACATCACCGCCCACATAGCGCCTGAGAACAGTCCCCAGCGCCCCATGGCCCAGAGCATTTGCAGCGCCTTCGCCCGCCAATGCCATGCAATCCCCACACTCATGGCGATTAAACAGAATAGACTTCGCCAGAAGGTGACTTCTAAGCTCTTTGCCTGCTCGAGTTGCCGACTCACCAGTCCGGCGATCGACCACATCAGTGTGCAGACAATGAGCAGGGCGATCGCCTGGCTGTGGCTTGGGCGAAAGCCGCCCGTCTCGCTTGTTCCGTTTTCACTCATTAGCGCTCGCAGCCTTGCGCGCAAGTTTGGACAATACCAAGGCAATAACTTTGGAGACCGACCGTCATGAATGCACCTACAGATTTAAAAAAACCGGCTTACTGGATGCCCTTTACCAACACCCGTCAATATGCCCAAGCACCCAAGCAGGTTGTACGAGCCGAAGGCATGTACTTCATAACCGAAGATGGACGCAAGGTAATCGACGGGCTGGCAACCTTGTGGTGCACCAATGCGGGTCATTGTCATCCGCGCATTGTAGAGGCCATGCGAGCGCAGATCGGTGAGCTTGATTTCTGTTCCTCGTTTTCGATGGGGCACCCGAAGGCCTTTATGGCCGCTGAGCGCATTGCTGATATCGCGCCTGAAGGCATGACCCAGGTGTTCTTTACTAATTCCGGTTCAGAGGCTGTCGATACGGCCCTGAAGATCGCGCTTGCCTACCACCGGGTGAATGGCCAGGCAACCCGGACTCGCTTCGTGGGCCGTGAACGGGGCTACCATGGTGTGAACTTTGGTGGGCTTTCGGTGTCGGGCATTGGTAATAATCGAAAGGCCTTTGCTGCAGGCCTCTTGCCCCAGGTTGATCACTTGCGCCACACCGTGTTGAAGGAAAATGCGTTCAGCCGGGGCATGCCCGCGCATGGCGCTTCGCTGGCTGACGAACTCGAGGAGCGAATCGTCTACAGGCATGGCGCTGAGAATATTGCCGCTGTCATCGTCGAACCGGTGAGCGGGGCGGGCGGGGTCTTGGTGCCGCCTCAGGGTTATTTGCAGCGTCTGCGTGAGCTGACTCGTAAATACGGGATTTTATTGATCTTTGACGAGGTGATTACAGGTTTTGGGCGCATGGGCACGCCATTCGCCAGCCAATACTTCGGGGTCACGCCCGATTTGATTACTTTTGCAAAAGGTGTCACATCAGCGGCGGTGCCGCTCGGCGGCGTATTGGTCTCAAGCACGATTTACGATGCATTTCGCGAAAAATCGGCACCCGGTATCGAGTTATTCCATGGCTATACGTATTCGGGTCATCCCCTGGCGAGCGCTGCTGCATGTGCTGCGATTGACTTGTATCAACATGATGGATTGATTGCCAATGCCGCCAAGCTTGCACCGACGCTCGAGGCGGGTCTTCATGGCCTTAAGGACAAGCCTCATGTGATTGATGTGCGTAATCTGCAATTCATTGGTGCCATCGAACTCGCTCCACGCGAGGGTGCGCCCGGTGCTCGAGCGACCGAGGTGTATAGCCGTTGCTGGGAAAAAGGCGTATTCGTCCGCCCAATCGGGGATTCGATTGCGGTCTGCCCGCCACTCATTGCCGAGGAGACGCATCTGAAGCGAATTTTTGAGGTGCTTGACGAGGTTTTGTCTGACCTGAACTAAGCCATGAAGCCGGGGTAAAATGCGCAGATGGATGCACCCGGCTTCGTTCATCTTCGGGTTCACACCGAATACTCAATCAGCGATTCGATCGTTCGTATCGACGCCTTGGTGGAGGCAGCGCTCGCCGATCAGCAACCGGCAGTCGCAGTCACTGATCTTGGCAACCTGTTTGGCTGGGTCAAGTTTTATAAGGCTGCGAGAGCTAAAGGCATTCAGCCGATTTGTGGTGCCGATTTGTGGCTTAGCAATGAGCTTGATCGGGATAGGCCTTTTCGACTGCTGGTCTTGGTGGAAAATCAACAAGGCTACTTGTCTTTGTGTCGATTGTTGTCGCGCGCTTGGCTCGAAAATGAGCATCGCGGCCGCGGCGAAATCAAAAAATCCTGGCTCGCTGAAGTAGATGCGCAGGGGCGTCGCTACAGCGAGGGTCTTATTGCCATATCGGGCGGCCCTGAAGGCGAAATAGGACAAGCCTTAGTCACTGGGCGTAAGCAGCAAGCCCTTGAGCTTGCGAAATCCTGGGCAGCGCTTTTTGATCCCGAATGTTTTTTTCTTGAAGTCTGGCGGCGCGATGGCGAGGGCGACGAGGCCTATGTCCGTGATTGCGCCCACTTGGCGCTGGCAACCCAACTACCGCTGGTGGCCACACATCCGGTGCAATTTATCGAGCGCGATGCTTACAGGGCCCACGAGGCAAGGGTTTGTATTGCCGAGGGCGAAATGCTTGCCAATCCACGCAGGCCGCGCAACTTCACCGAATCGCAATACTTTTTAACCCAGTCGGAGATGCATCAGCGTTTTGCTGACTTACCCTCAGCGCTTGCAAATGCGGTCAGCATCGCCAAGCGTTGCTGTTTAAATATGACGCTTGGCAAGGCTTATCTGCCCGACTTTCCAACACCAAGCGGCTATACGATCGACGATTTCATGCGCGAACAGGCCGCTCACGGCCTAGAGGATCGTCTAAAGCAATGTTTCCCCGATGAAGGTGAGCGCAATACCCATCGCCCCTCCTATCAGGAGCGATTGCGATATGAGTGTGACACTATCGTTCAAATGGGTTTTTCTGGTTATTTCTTAATCGTTGCAGATTTTATTAATTGGGCTAAAGCTCATCAGATTCCTGTTGGACCTGGGCGCGGTTCGGGCGCTGGTTCTCTAGTAGCCTTTGCACTTGGCATTACTGATTTGGATCCGATTCCTTATGCCTTGCTATTTGAACGTTTTCTGAATCCCGAACGGGTTTCGATGCCTGACTTTGATATCGATTTTTGTCAGGACAAACGTTCGTTGGTGATCGATTACGTGCGCAGGCGATACGGCAGTGATGCTGTTTCTCAGATTGCAACCTTTGGCACCATGGCATCGAAGGCTGTAATCAGGGACGTCGGGCGAGTCCTGGATATTGGCTACAATTTTTGTGATCAATTATCAAAACTAATACCAGTCGTTCAGAATAAGCCCTTATCGCTTGCAAAGGCCAAAGAGGCCGAACCGCTGCTTAAGCAGCGCGAACAAGACGAGGAAGAAGTACGTGAAATTCTCGCGCTTGCAGAACCGCTTGAAGACATCACCCGCAATGTTGGGATGCACGCTGGCGGCGTTTTGATCGCACCAGGTCAGCTCACTGACTTCTGTCCCCTATACCGTCAGCCCGGCGATGAATCCGCAGTGATCAGTCAATTCGACAAGGATGATGTTGAAGCGGTTGGCTTGGTTAAGTTTGACTTTTTAGGTTTACGCAACCTCACCATTATTGAAACCGCTATCGAATACATCAGGCGGCGTCATCCTGATTTTCAACTTGAGCAGGCGACTAAGGGCTTTAGCGACCCCGCGGCTTATCAAGTGCTCAGGCAAGCCAACACCACTGCCATATTCCAACTCGAAAGCGAGGGGATGAAAAAGCTATTGAAAAAGCTTGAACCCGATCGTTTCGAAGACATCATTGCGGTCTTAGCGCTTTATCGACCCGGACCGCTCGGTTCGGGCATGGTCGATGACTTTATTTTGCGAAAAAAAGGTGTTCAAAGCATTGATTATTTTCATCCCGATTTAAAAGCCTGTCTTGAACCCACTTACGGGGTCATTGTTTATCAAGAGCAGGTAATGCAGATCGCACAAATCATCGGCGGCTATACCTTAGGCGGTGCCGATCTCTTACGCCGCGCCATGGGTAAGAAAAAGCCTGAAGAGATGGCTCAGCATCGCGACATTTTTGTTAAGGGTGCCATCAACAAGGGCTATGCACTTGAGCTTGCAAACAAACTTTTCGATTTGATGGCGATGTTTGCAGAGTATGGTTTTAATAAGTCCCACACCGCAGCATATGCCGTGGTCACTTATCAGACGGCTTGGCTAAAGGCTCACTATCCTGCCGAGTTCATGGCAGCCACGCTTTCTTCCGATATGGACGATACCGATAAGGTTCAATTATTTGTATCTGACACAAAGCATAACGGTGTTCAATTGCTTGCCCCTGACGTCCATGCCTCGGCTTGGCGTTTTGAGCCTGTGTATGAGGCGGGAAAGGCTGCGATTCGCTATGGACTTGGCGCGGTAAAGGGTGCAGGGGAGGCAGCAGTCAAGCACTTACTTGCGGCGCGCAGCCAGGGTCGCTTTAAGCATTTATTCGATTTATGCAAGCGGGTGGACAGGCGAATTGTGAATCGACGCACGCTCGAAGCCATGATTCGTGCCGGCGCGCTCGATGAGATTGAACATGATCGCGCTCGAGCGCTTGCCTCGGTGGGACTTTCCATCGACGAGGCTGAAAAATCGCTTGCAAGCCTTGGACAGGAAAGCTTGTTTGCCGAGGCCTTTGGTCAAGAGCCCGACCAGTCCACTGAGATGCACTATGTCAAAGTCCCAAGCTGGAGCGAACGTCAAAGACTCCAAGAAGAAAAGCTTGCATTAGGGTTCTTTTTGTCTGGGCACTTATTTCATGCCTACGCCAGCGAAGTGCGTCGTTTTGCGAAAACCCCGCTGGCGCAGATCCACCCCGCACCCCAGGGTCAGTGGGTAGCTGGTATTGTCACGGCCCTGCGAACACAAATGACCCGTCGCGGGAAAATGCTTTTTATAAGCCTTGATGATTCAAGTGCAACGCTTGAGGCCGCAGTTTTTGCCGAGTCGATCGATAAGCATCGGCAGATCTTGAAGGTCGATGACTTGCTCATCGTTTATGGCAAGGTGAGCCGCGATGATTACAGTGGGGGGCAGCGGTTGGTTGTTGATCGCATGCTTGATCTATCAGGCGCTCGGGCCGAGTTTGCGCGCTCCTTGCGCCTGGAGCTCAATGGTCAGGCCGATGCGATTCGCTTAAAAAAGGCGCTTACACTTTTTAGCGCACCCGAGGGCCAGCAAGGCTGTTCAGTCGTTGTGCGTTATCATAATAATAACGCAAGCTGTGAATTGAAGTTGCCTCCGCATTGCAAGGTTCGACCCGATGATGCCTTGCTTGCTTTGATACAAAGCGAATTTCAAGGTAGTCAGGCCGAAGTGGTCTACAACTGACGGTCTCATGAATACGACCCAAGCGCCGGACCTGTCGCAAGGGCCGAAGCGTCCTGCCCCTGCTGTGTGGCGACGTCTGTTGGCTTATCTTCGACCCTACGCATGGGTTATGAGCGCATCGATGCTTGCCATGGCACTTGCCGGTCTTGCCGAGCCATTGCTTCCGGCGATGCTTAAGATTGGACTTGATAGAGGCTTTGGGCCTGGTGCCGACCTCGACTTGTGGCAGGTGCCTGTTGCGGTGATCGGCCTGATGCTGATTCGGGGAGTTTGCGTGGTCGCCGCCTCAACAGGTATGGGTTGGGTGGAGTCGCATGTACTGGCTGACTTGCGGCGCGATATGTACGAAACCTTATTACATCTGCCAGCCTTGCGCTTTGATCAAAGCAGCAGCGGCCCTTTGATTTCGCGCTTCACCCACGATGCCTCGCAGGTGATGAGCGCAGGTGCAAGAAGCCTCAGCATCTTGGTGCGCGACTCGATCACGGTCTTGGGGCTCTTAGCCTGGCTTTTTTGGCTTAACTGGTCGTTAACCCTCATCATGCTTGCGATGGGACCTGCGATCGCTGTCACCATGGTGAGTATTAACCGCAGGCTTCGACGTCTTAGCGCTGATCATTTGAAAGCCATGGGCGAACTCACTCAACGCGTTGATGAAAGTATCGGTGCTCAGCGGGTTATTAAGGTCGATGGTGGACAACCCATGGAGCGTGAGCGTTTCGCACTCGTCACCAACCGTCTGAGGCAGGTTTCGCGACGATTCTCAGCGATGGCCGCTCTCGGATCACCCGCAAACCAAGTGATCGCCGCTATTGCCGTCTCGGTGGTCTTGGTTGTCGCGATGGAGCAATCGCGTCAGGCCTCGTCCTCGGTGGGAAGTTTCGTATCCTTTGTGACTGCGCTTTTGATGTTGCTTTCACCATTGAGAAACCTGTCAAATCTTGGCGGCCCGATTCAAACGACGCTGACCGCTTGCGAGTCGGTGTTTGCACTGATTGATGAGCCCAGAGAGAAGGATCAGGGCAAAGCACAGGCGGCCAGATTGCAAGGTGCTTTGCGTTTTGAGGGGATTGAGCTCAGTTACCCAGGGGCGGCTTTGCCTGCGCTTCGTGATATCAGCCTCAGCTTGGGAGCAGGCGAGCATCTTGCCTTGGTTGGGCCATCGGGCTCCGGAAAAACCAGCCTTGTAAACCTTATTCCTCGGCTTTACCACCCACAGCACGGATGTATTCGAATCGATGATATCGATATCACTACGATACCGCTATCAGTCTTACGACAACAGATTGCGATCGTGAGCCAGGATGTGAGGCTTTTTGACGATAGCATTGCAGCAAACGTTGCCTATGGGGCGCAGCGCGGTGCAAGCGAAGCGGCGATTCGTGAGGCACTTGGCCATGCGAATTTACTCGACTGGGTCGATTCGCAAGCGCAAGGGCTCCATAGTTTCATTGGCGAGAATGGCGCACGATTATCAGGCGGTCAACGACAAAGGCTTGCGATTGCCCGAGCGCTTTTGAAGAATGCTCCCATTCTTATATTGGAT
>VGHV01000015.1 GCA_016868095.1 Betaproteobacteria bacterium | reverse complement strand
CAGTGATGCTCGAAGTATACGCAGATCACCCGTGTTGTGCACGGATCGGCCTTCAACTCACAGTAAGCCGCCGATCTACGTTATGATCCCGGGACTCTCACATAACGGCTAATCCATGAGGCAATTGTTTCTTCGTTTTGCAGTGCTTGCGCTTTCGGTCTGTATTGTGTATAGCCTATTTGACATTGCCACATCGATCAAAGGCTCGGAACCCATTGGCGAAGCACCCTGCCCCACCGCATGTAAAAATCCTTAAGCTTGCCAAGGGGTTTCTTCGTCTCGTCAAGGCCATTGACGGGTCGGTTAAAGGTTTTAACGTGGTTGGAGGCGGGGGTCGGAATCGAACCGGCGTCCACGGCTTTGCAGGCCGCTGCATAACCACTCTGCCACCCCGCCAGGAGTGCCAACGTTTGTGCGTGTGAAAAACAATGGAGCGGGAAACGAGTCTCGAACTCGCGACCTCAACCTTGGCAAGGTTGCGCTCTACCAACTGAGCTATTCCCGCGTTTGACTAGACTGTGAAGTATGGCTTGAAGCGCGGCTTTTGTCAAAATAGACCGGCGTCTCGCGAGGCGTGGATGCTAAGCGATCGATGCATGACTCCAAGCAACGACGCGATGTGGAGTCAGCAAGCATCAGTCCTTTCGCGTAGGGTCCATGGCAACACGAAGATGAGGCCATGCTTGATTGAGATAATAGAACATAGACCAAATCGTCAAAATTGCCGCGACCAACACGAGCCACTGCCCGAGCCTAAGCACATCAATACCTAACCAGGGCCTTCCCCAAAGTAACATCGGTATCGATACAAGCTGTGCAACGGTTTTGAGCTTTCCTACCCAGTGAACGGCAACGCTTTTGCGCTGACCTAGCTCTGCCATCCACTCCCGTAAGGCCGAGATTGTGATCTCTCTGCCGATGATCACGAAGGCTACCCATGCCTCGACTCGCCCTAGTGTTAGCAACATGACAAGCGCTGCAGCAACAATCAATTTATCGGCAACCGGATCCAAAAATGCGCCAAAGGCTGTGGTGACGCCGAGCTTGCGAGCAAGCCAACCATCGAGCCAGTCGGTGGCAGCAGCCAACATAAAAAGCGCCGATGCGATCGCATCGCGCAGCTCACTCCGGATGGGAAGCACATAGAGAATAACCAGCAGTGGGATGGCAACAACCCTTGCCCAAGTTAACCAATTAGGGAGTTTCGCAATCATGTGCGCAGCTGTTGATATAAGGTCTCAGCAAGACGCTTCGATACGCCTTCAACTTGCGCGAGTTCGTCGATGCTCGCAGCCATGACGCCTCGCAAGCCACCAAACCGCGTTAGCAGGCGTTGCTTGCGCCGTGGTCCAATGCCTTCGATCTCATCAAGACGAGACTGCTGCCTTGCCTTATCGCGCTTGGCTCGCATCCCAGACACGGCGACTCGGTGAGCTTCGTCACGGATTTGTGCAATCAGCATTAAGACTGCCGAATCAGGTGCTAATTCGAGGGCAGCTCGTCCGTCTGCAAAAAGGAGCGTTTCGAGACCCACTTTGCGTCCTTCCCCTTTGGCAACCCCAACGATTCGCTCGAGTGGAAATCCTTGAGCCGTAAATAAACGACTTGCCACCGAAACTTGCCCCTTTCCGCCATCGATGAGCACGAGGTCCGGGAGCGCTTTCGGGTTGCCCGCGTAGCGACGCTCGAGTACTTGTGCCATCGCGGCATAGTCATCGCCTGCGGTGATGTTTTCAATGTTATAGCGACGATAGAGTTTGGCTTGCATGGCATGCTGTTTGTATACGACGCAGCTTGCCTGAGTTGCTTCACCTGCGCTATGGCTTATATCGAAGCACTCGATCCGAAAATCATTCGGATCCACCTCGTTCTGGGGTGCGAGCATCGCTATTAAGGCTTCGGTTCGGTCTTGAGCACTCGAGCGTTGCAATAAATGTTGCTTTAAGCCGATATCTGCGTTGGCTTGCGCTTGCTGATGCCACTGGCGCCTTACCCCTTGCGGGCTCTTTAACCACTGAACGCTGAATCCAGCCTGCATATCGCACCAATCCCTTAAGCTGTCGCTCGGTGCAAAACTTGCTACGATGACAGCGGGCAGGCGCGCTGATTCGTAATAACCTAAGACAAAACGTTCTAAAAGTTCCGCCTGAACCTCATCACCCCATGGGTCGGTTTCGCTTTGGCCAGGCAGCGTCAGGAAAAAGCTGCGATCGCCCAAATGTCTGCCACCACGGATACTTGCAAGGACCAAACAGGCCCGACCGCCCTGTTGAGCATAGGCCATGACATCAACATCATGATCACCTTCGGACTCCATGGACTGTTGCTGTAAAACCTTAGCAAGTGCGGACATACGATTGCGGAACATAGCGGCCTTTTCAAATGCCATCTCGGCGCTATGTTTGAACATCAATGTTTCAAGTTCATCAAGGACTTGCTTGCTGTCGCCCTGTAAAAAACGCAAAGCACGATCAACATCCTCACGGTATTCGATGTCGCTAACAAGGCCAACACAAGGCGCGCTACAGCGACCAATTTGATGCTCAAGGCACGGCCGAGTACGATTTGCGAAGACCGAGTCGTCACAAGTCCGTAAATGAAAAACCTTTTGGAGAATTTGCAAACTCTCCTTGACTGCCCATGCGCTTGGAAACGGGCCAAAGAAATGCCCTTTGGCTTCGGTTGAGCCTCGATAGTAAGAAATTCTGGCAAACCTGTCCTTGCTCACGCGCAGGTAAGGATAGGTTTTATCATCCCTAAACAAAATGTTATAACGAGGTTTGAGTTGCTTGATGAGATTGTTCTCAAGCAATAAGGCTTCAGTTTCAGATGCGGTGATGCTGAACTCAACAGCCGAGACTTTAGCCACCATATGCGCGATGCGTGGGCTCAGTTGGCGTTGCTGAAAATATGACGAAACCCGTCGCTTAAGGTTGCCCGCTTTGCCGACGTAAAGCAGCCCCCCCTCCCGATCAAACATCCGGTATACGCCCGGACGCTGCGGCAAGCTTGCGATTAACGCAGCGGCATCAAAGCTTGGAGGCGGCGCTGGTAGGTCGTGCTGCTTTTCCATGACAATTGGGCAAGAAGTTCGTCGGCTAAATCAGGGCGGTTACAAACTAAGACCATATCGCAGCCGGCTGCGAGCGCTGCCTTTGCACGGTGCTTAATCGAGCCAGCAACGCTGGCCGCTTCCATGGTCAGGTCGTCACTGAAGACAAAACCATCAAAGCCCAAATCCTTTCGCAAAATGTGCTTGATCCAGGTCTTGGAAAAGCCAGCCGGCTTGGCATCGACCGAGCTATAAACAATATGCGCTGGCATCACCGATCGTAAAAGTCGGCCGAGGCTTTGATAGGGCATGGCATCGACGGCAAGTATTTGGTCGAGCGGTCGGTCGTCGATGGGTAAGGCGAGATGGGAATCTGCGCTTGCCCAACCGTGGCCCGGGAAGTGTTTTGCACAGTGCGACACACCTTTCGCATGCAGGCCACCGATCAAGGCTCGAGCAAGCATCGTCACCACTCGTGGGTCATGATGAAACGCTCTATTACCAATAACTTCCGAGTGGCCATGATCTAAATCTAAGACAGGTGTAAAACTTAAATCAACACCGCATTCGACCAATTCGCTTGCGATACATTCACCGAGCTCTGAAGCCTTGCGGCAGGCTTCAAGCGGGTCCTTATCCCAAATGTCGCCAAGTGTGCGCATCGGTGGAATCGCCGAAAAACCCTCGCGAAAGCGCTGTACCCGCCCACCCTCGTGGTCGACTGCAATCAGTAGTGATGGCGTACGAATCGCGTGAATCTCATCGCAAAGCGCCTTGAGTTGTCGCTTGGATTTGAAGTTTCGCGCAAAAAGTATGACAGCGCCAACAAGCGGGTGTCGAAGCCGCTTGCGCTCATGTTCGGTGAGTACTGTTGACTGCACATCCACCATAACCGGACCACGCATAAGCGGCAAGGCTTTAAGGGTCATCGCATAGGCTCCGAGGTTTCTAGTATGACAAAGGCGATGGCCGCATCTTGTTCATCGCTAATGGACACATGGGCTTTAAGTCCTCGCGTATCGAGCCACGCTGCAAGATCACCATGAGCCTTTGCATAGGGCTTACCGCCGCGATCATTAAGCACTTCAAGTCTGGGCATGAGCATCGGTGAGCGTAATCCCAGGCCCATGGCCTTAGAAAACGCCTCTTTAGCGGCGAATCGCTTGGCAAGATAATGAACGCCCTGACGATGATGACGCTGCAAGCGGCGGCGAAAAATCTCAAGCTCTTGCGGTCCAAGTACACGCTTGGCGAAGCGTTCACCCCATCGTTGGTACGCAGCGTCAACCCTATGGATCAATACACGATCGATACCTATGCCGAAGGTTGACATACACGCTCACGGATCAAACGCTTCATTTCTCGAACAGCATCTCGCATGCCAACAAAGATCGCACGAGAGACGATAGCGTGGCCAATGTGAAGCTCGCGAATCCCAGCAAGCGCCGCAATAGGTTGAACGTTTACATAATTCAGCGCATGGCCTGCGTTAAAACGCATACCCAAGCCACGAATCGCTTCGCCCGCCTCGGCGATTTTTCGAAGCGCCTCAAGCACCGCGGGGCTTTGCGCGTCTCTGCCGCCGTCGAAAAAGGCCGCAGCATAGGGCCCTGTATGAATCTCACAGACTTTCGCACCGACTCTTGCCGCAGCTTCAACTTGGGCTAACTCGGCATCGATGAAAACGCTGCTCATGATGCCTGCCTCGGAAAGCTTGTTTATGACGTCTCGCAAGCGCTCTTCCTGGGACACAACATCAAGACCACCTTCGGTCGTGATCTCATGACGACCCTCTGGCACTAGCATCGCCATCTGCGGTTTAATCCTGCAGGCAATATCGACCATCTCGTCGGTGGCTGCCATCTCAAGATTGAGCTTGATATGCGTCAGTTCGACAAGCCGTCGAACGTCTTGATCCTGAATGTGGCGGCGATCCTCGCGTAGATGAACCGTGATGCCATCGGCACCTCCCAGATGGGCCTCAACAGCGGCCCAAACCGGATCGGGTTCATAGGTGCGCCGAGCCTGTCGGACCGTTGCGACGTGATCAATGTTTACGCCGAGTTCAACCATGCTTTTCTCTCACAATTTGCACCGATTCAAGATGATTCGCTTATTCATCCGCGGCTGACCAGATCGCTTGTTGCGGCGTACTCGACCTTGTCATTGCCTGGAGTTCAAAGAGCATTTTACGGGTATGCAGTGCACGGCCTTCGAGACAATGACTCAAAATCCGTCGCATCAGTCGCTTAGCCTGTTGACGCTGGATACCGTGCTCAAGCACCCCTTGGCCAAGTGCATGCAATGTGTGTCCGTCAATCAACTCAGCATGATCGTCTTCACGAGCACTATGCTCGCGTCGAAAGCCTTCCTCGGGTATCCAGCGATACTGGGCATGAGCCTCAAGCTGCGCGCCATCACAATCGATTTGCACATCGGGCGCATAGCCCGACTCGCGCAGCAAAGTCCATTCAAAGCGGCGCAGACATTCTTCGTGTTCGATCGCCTCAAGCTCGGTCAACTCGATCAGCGCCTGCAAATAAGCATCATAAAGCTGCGGGTGTGCATCATCGCGCGGCAGAAGGCGCATCAAGAGTTCGTTCAAATAAAAAGCACACATCAAGGCTTGGGCTTGAGGTGCTTCAATGCCCCCTACCCATTCGGCCGCCGTGAGGGTCTGCAATTCGCCCTTGCCGATCCAGGCAAGTCGCAGCGGTTGAAAGGCCAAAAGAACCGGTCTAAGTTCGGAGCGAGGTCTTCTGGCACCTTTTGCTATGAGTGCTATGCGCCCATGGTGTCTTGTGAACACATCAAGTACGAGAGAAGTTTCCCGCCAGGCAACTCGATGCAACAAAAACCCCGGCTCATCACTGATGCGCTTTCGCCTTTGGGGGGAAACCGCGCCGGCCATCGGCTATTGACCATAACCGTATGCGGCAAGGCCTAGTTCATTGGAGGCCCAATCGTCCCGAACCTTCACGTGAAGCCCAAGGAAAACTTTGCTGCCAAAAAGACGCTCCAGGTCACGTCTCGCGTCGGTCCCTATGCGCTTGATGCCCTGACCGCCCTGCCCCAGAACAATGGCTCGCTGGGCCTCACGCTGGACAACAATAGAGGCTTGGATGCGCCTGAGGGAAGCCTCTTCGCTGAACTGCTCGATAAGCACGGTGCTTTGATAAGGAAGTTCATCGCCCAGCAATCGAAACAATTTCTCCCGAATAATTTCTGCTGCCAAAAAGCGCTCGGTTCGATCGGTAAACTCATCGGGCTCAAAGCGTGGCGCATCAATCGGCAGATGTGCTTTGCACGCCTGGAGTAGGACGTCAATTTGAGTGGCGCGTTCAGCAGAAACTGGAATGATCGCCTCAAAACGGGTGCGTTGTGATAAATCTTGCGCAAGTAAATAAAGCTTGTTTTGAATCTTTACGCGATCGATTTTATTAAGTACCGCAATCTTTTTGGGGTGTTGGTCTAAACGTGATAACACTTGAAGGTCTTCATCAACCAAGCCTTGCGAGCTATCAATCACCCACAGCACCAAGTCCGCCTCATCGATCACCTGCTCGGCCGTGCGATTAAGCATTCGGTTCATGGCCGATCGCTGTTTGCGCTGCCAGCCTGGTGCATCGAGAAAAATCAGCTGGGCATCGGGTTCGGTGCGCAAACCCAAAATCCGATGCCTTGTCGTTTGAGGACGGTGTGAGGTGATCGCCAGTTTCTGCCCGATTAGGCGATTCAATAAGCTTGATTTACCAACGTTAGGCCGCCCCACAATAGCAATCGTCCCGCAGCGATGCTCGATGGAATTAGGGCTGATCGGCTCGTGGTCCGTGGAGCTTGGCGGCATGGCGATGGTCATTTGATGTCATGGCTGAGTTGCCATGCTTCCAAGACCTTGGCTGCGGCTGCTTGCTCGGCTTGCCGTTTGCTTGTACCGCGACCTAGCGCCTTTAAAGCAAGTGCATCGACTGCGCAGCACACTTCAAATTCCTGTGCGTGGGCCTGACCGTGTTGAGCTACCACGCTGTAGTGCGGAATCGGTAGCTTATGGTGTTGCAATTGTTCTTGCAACTGGGTTTTTGGATCTTTGACCAGCGTCAAGGGATCAAGCGCATCAAGGTGGGGGTTAAAGCGCTTTGTGATGAACGTCTTGGCCGAAGGCATCCCACCATCATGAAAAATCGCACCGAGGCAGGCTTCAAAGGCATCAGCCAACAAAGAAGCTCTCGCTTGAGCCTGATTGCGTCGCTCGCCCTCGCCAACACGAACATAGGCGCCTAAACCGATCGACCTGCCGATATCGGCAAGGCTTGACTCGCGCACAAGGCTTGCCCGCATGCGCGAAAGCGATCCTTCGTCGAGCTTTGGAAATCGTTCAAATAATTGTTGCGCAATCAAGAGATTCAAGACAGCATCGCCCAAGAACTCAAAGCGTTCATTATGCGGTTGACCGTAGCTGCGGTGTGTAAGCGCTTCCTCGAGCCAGGGCAAATGGATAAAGCGATAGTCCAGGCGTTCCTGTAATTGTTCTAGTAGAAGCGGCCAATGCGCTTGAGATCGCTGAAGTTCATCCATATGAAGAAAGCGCGTCCAACTATGTTTTGCTCTGGTACAAAACCCCAGAAGCGACTATCAAGACTGTTGTCTCGATTATCGCCCATCATGAAGTAATGTCCCTGCGGAACGACACATTCAACACTGTCGGCATCGAATCGACATAAATCTTTTTGCTTGAAGCTATCCATCGGGTGAACAAACGAGGGCTTGCCGGGCTCGGTTAAGACCAAATGCTCACGATCGCTTAGTTTTTCTCGATACTGCTTGGTGTAGGACAGGCGATCAGCGTCGAAGAATTCTCCGTCGGCTCTTAAGTCGACTGCTTTGCCATTGACGCTGAGGCTGCCCGCTCGCCAAAGTACTTTATCCCCAGGAACGCCAACGAGTCGCTTGATGTAATCAAGGCTAGGATCGGGGGGGTATCGAAACACCACCACATCACCGCGCTGGGGCTGCCCCATATCGACGATCTTCTTATGAATGACGGGCAGCCGAATGCCGTATTCATATTTGTTGACAAGGATTAAATCGCCGATCAATAAGGTGGGAAGCATCGACCCTGAGGGAATACGAAAAGGCTCGGCGACAAATGAGCGCAAAAGAAAAATAACAAAAAATACGGGGAAAAGTCCAGCTGTGTAGTCAACCCACCAAGGGTCGCTTCGTTCGGGGTCTCGCCGCGGCGCCCAAACCCATCGATTTAAAGCCCACATCGCTCCGGTAAAAAGAACAACAAAAAACAATATCAGTGAGAAGTTCATCGATCATCAACCTGCAATACCGCAAGGAACGCCTCTTGGGGGATTTCGACGGTTCCTACTTGTTTCATGCGCTTTTTTCCAGCCTTTTGCTTTTCAAGCAATTTTTTCTTTCGTGTAATGTCGCCACCATAACACTTTGCAAGCACATTCTTTCGAAGTGCTTTGACGTTTTCGCGCGCGATAATATTTGACCCGATCGCAGCCTGGATAGCGACGTCATACATTTGGCGTGGAATCAGCTCTCGCATTTTCGACACCAACTCGCGGCCTCTACTTTGAGAAACCGAGCGATGAATCATCAGCGACAGCGCATCGACCCGGTCGCCGTTGACAAGCACATCGAGCTTAATGACATCGGCTGCTCGATACTCAAGAAATTCGTAATCCATGGAGGCGTAGCCGCGTGATACCGATTTAAGCTTATCGAAAAAATCAAGAACGATCTCATTCATCGGCAGCTCATAAGACAGATGAACCTGACGGCCGTGATAAGCAAGATCGGTTTGCACCCCGCGTTTGTTGGTGCAAAGTGTGATGACCGCGCCGACGTAGTCCTGAGGAACAAAGATCTTAACTGCGACCATGGGTTCGCGGATCTCCTCGATCTTGGACGGATCAGGCATTTTTGAGGGGTTCTCAACACGAAGCAAGCTGCCATCACGAAGGATTAACTCGTAGACCACCGTTGGTGCGGTTGTTATGAGATCCATGTCGAATTCACGTTCAAGCCGCTCTTGCACAATATCCATATGCAAGAGTCCCAAAAAGCCGCAACGGAACCCAAAGCCAAGGGCTTGCGAGACTTCGGGCTCAAATTGAAGTGAAGCATCGTTAAGTTGAAGCTTTTCAAGCGCTTCGCGCATCGCCTCGTATTGGTTCGCCTCCACTGGATATAAGCCTGCAAACACCGATGGCTTGATCTCTTTGAAACCAGGCAGAGCGCTTGACGCTGGAGCTTGTACATGGGTGAGCGTATCGCCAACCTTCGCAGATTTGAGCTCCTTGATGCCCGCGATAACAAAACCGACCTCACCAGCAGCAAGAAACTCTCTGCTTTGTGATTTGGGGGTGAAAACACCCACTTGCTCGCAGACATAATGAGTGTCGGTTGCCATGAGCCTTATGCGATCGCGTGGCTTGAGTCGGCCATTAACAACACGAACCAACATCACCACGCCCACGTAATTGTCGAACCAGGAATCAATGATTAGGGCTTGCAAAGCCTCGGTTTCGCTGCCGCGCGGTGGCGGTACCTTGGCAACCACGGTTTCAAGGATTTCTTCGATCCCTACCCCTGTCTTTGCACTGGCACGAACAGCGTCGCTGGCGTCGATTCCGATCACATCCTCGATTTCTTCAGCCGCCGTGTCGGGGTCTGCAGACGGAAGGTCCATTTTGTTGAGTACCGGGAGCACTTCAACATTCAGCTCGATCGCGGTGTAGCAGTTTGCGACTGTTTGAGCTTCGACTCCCTGCGTCGCATCGACCACTAACAAGGCGCCTTCACAGGCCGAAAGCGATCGGCTTACCTCGTAGGAAAAATCAACATGCCCGGGTGTGTCAATTAAATTCAGGCGATAGGTTTTCCCATCTTTGGCAAGGTAGCGCAAGGCTGCAGTCTGCGCCTTGATGGTAATGCCTCGCTCCTTTTCCAGGTCCATGGAGTCAAGAACCTGGGCTTCCATTTCACGATCACTAAGTCCACCGCAGCGCTGAATTAAGCGATCTGCGAGGGTGGACTTGCCATGGTCAATGTGAGCAATGATCGAGAAATTGCGGATATCTTGCATTGATTTATCGTCCGGGACGAATCGGTACAAACTGTGCTGAATCGCCTCGCCGCACCAACGCAACGACGGCTCTGTTCCGATCAAGCTTTGCAACAACCTCGTTGAATTGGGCAAGGCTGGCAATCTCTTGGTTATTAATCGAGAGAATCAAGTCACCTGCCTGGATGCCTGCTCTGGCAGCAGCGCCATCGGCACTGTCAACCTGAACACCGCCTCTAAGCCGCAATTGGCTCCGTCGCTCATCGCTGAGTTCGGAAACGACCAGGCCGAGAAAATTACTAGGCGCTGCGCCTGGTGTTGCGCGAGGTGTGCTTGAGCGTGCGCTTCGATCGGGCTCAGCCTCTGCAACCACGACTACTAAGTCTTTGGCAACACCCTTGCGCCATATGCCTAAGCTTGCTTTGGTGCCTGGCTTGGTGCCGCCAACAAGTCTCGGAAGATCTGAGGAGCGTTCGATCGGCTTGCCCTCATAGCGAAGGATAATGTCGCCTGCTTCGAGTCCGGCGCGCTCAGCGGGTGATCCTCGCTCGACATTACGCACCAAGGCGCCTGCAGCCTTGGGTAAACCTAGCGCTTCGGCAACCTCTTTGCTCACCTCGGCAATACCCACGCCCATACGTCCGCGGATCACACGGCCGCTGCTTCGCAATTGCTCATACACCCTTTGTGCTTCATCAATCGGAATGGCGAACGAAATCCCCATGAAGCCGCCAGTTCGCGAGTAGATCATCGAGTTAATACCCACAACTTCGCCGCGCAAATTCAGCAAAGGTCCGCCCGAATTGCCAGGGTTGACAGCTACATCGGTCTGAATAAAAGGTAGATACTCACCGGTCTCGCGACCCTTGGCCGAGACAATGCCAGCCGTGACGGTGCTGTCCAGACCAAAGGGCGAACCAATCGCTACCACCCACTCCCCGACTCTTAGCTTATTGCTGTCGCCAAAACTCAAGCGCGGCAAGCCACTAGCTTCAACCTTCAAGAGCGCTACATCGGTTCGTTCGTCTGATCCGATCAACTTTGCTTTGAATTCGCGCCGATCGGTCATGGTTACGATAATTTCGTCGGCACCGTTGACCACATGATGGTTGGTGAGAATGAAACCGTCGGCGGTAATCACAAAGCCTGAACCGACGCCACGGGGCACTTCGTCAGGTGTGCCGCCGCCGCGACCGCGCGGCCCGTTTGGCGAAGGCATAGGACCAGGCCTTGGCACAAAGCGACGGAAAAACTCGGCCATCGGATCCTCGGCCTCAGAGCGGGCTGCAGCATTCGGATCGCGCTTTTCAATGGTCCGGATGTTGACGACCGCGGGTCCCACTTTTTCAACCAGATCAGCAAAGTCGGGAAGCCCGCGCACGGTTGCAGAAAGTGCGGTCTGAGGGCTTGACTGCGCAACACTCGATATGGGGACTGCGAGACCAAAAGCCATGCACAGTGCCAGCAACGATTGAGCCGCACGAGACCCGGAAAGCTTCATCGCTTTAGTTATTGAATTTCGCTTTTGTTCCATAGTTAATATCAGTGAGGTGATCGAGGGATGATTGTTCGTGAACCAGGCCTGCAAAGGCACTTGCTTCAGTGGCCGGATATTGCGATGTGCCCTCGGGAAATCAAGTATGGGCCTTTCGCCCCTAGGGATTCTGTGAAGAGCCTGCCTGAGCGGATGGTCTTGAATCGGCAGATTTGCCACTCCTTAGGATCGAGTCGGTTTCAGTGCTTGCACGTTGTCCTATGGCTTCAACGCGTCTGCCAGACCATAGGAGCCAGCGGCGAAGTGTGTACCAATCGTGTGAAGCCATTCTGTGTTTGAGCCAGTGATGGCGCACTCGTTGTCCACGAGAGCAGCTAAACTCTGCCGATACCATTGAGTCGAGCATGTGCCACGACTCAAGCTTTAGGACTTCGTCTACGGTATCGGTGTTTGTTTTAAAAGCCTTATCGCGCGTCGTGATGGACGTGCCATACACTTCGATGCAGCGTCCGGGCCCAACAGGCTTGATCGAGCTTGCAGTGGCGCGACTGCGCCCTCGCATGGATAAGCTAAAACCCCTCAGCCTCAGGCCAGCAAAGTAGCTTAAAAAGCCTATGGGATTGAGCGGGATACTGCTCCAGCTGTCCCGATCCTGATCGCAGGGGCTCATACACGAGCCAAGACAAGGGTGCCGTTGGTTCCGCCAAACCCGAAAGAGTTTTTCATGGCGTGGGTGATTTTCATGGGCCGAGCAGTGTTGGCGACATAGTCAAGATCGCATTCAGGGTCTTGGTGGTCCATATTAATCGTTGGTGGGGAGATTTGATGATGCAACGCCAAAGCGGTAAAAATGCTTTCGATACCCCCTGCACCGCCGAGCAGATGACCAGTCATTGATTTCGTCGAATTAATTGCAATCCGTCGCGCTGCATCGTCGCCAAGTGCAAGTTTGATCGCATCGCTTTCGTTTTTATCGCCAAGTGGTGTTGAGGTGCCGTGAGCATTGAGGTACTGAATCGAATCGCTTGCAAGCTTTGCGTCAGTCAGTGCAAGCCGCATGCAACGGGTAGGTCCGTCAGTGCTCGGTGCCGTGATGTGATTGGCATCTGCTGTCATGCCAAATCCCACGATTTCTGCGTAGATCGTTGCCCCACGCGCTTTGGCGTGCTCTAAATCCTCAAGCACCATAACGCCCGCACCTTCGCCAAGCACAAAACCGTCTCGATCGCGATCCCAGGGCCTAGAAGCGGCAGCAGGATCATCGTTGCGTTGCGAAAGCGCACGAGCGGCACAAAACCCACCAAGCCCAAGCGGCGAAATCGTTGACTCCGCACCGCCGGCGATCATGACATCGGCCTCACCGTATCCGATCATTCTTGCCGCCATCCCGATACTGTGTAGCCCGGTTGTGCATGCTGTTACGATCGAAAGATTGGGGCCTTTCAAACCGAGCATGATGGCGAGTTGGCCCGATATCATGTTGATGATCGAGCCCGGGACAAAAAATGGGGAAATGCGTCGCACACCGCGCGCACTGTATTCACGGTGGGTGTCTTCGATCATCGGCAAACCGCCGATGCCCGAACTTACAAGACATCCCACTCTTTCGGCAGCAACAGTGTCGAGCGTGAGACCAGCGTCACGCCATGCCTGTATCGATGCTGCAATGCCGTAGTGGATAAAGGTATCGAAATGCCTGGCTTCTTTGGCCGGCATCCATGCCGATACGTCGAAATCCTTGACCTCACCGCCGATTCTCGTCGGGAAGGTACTTGCATCAAAGCGGGTAATGGGACCAATGCCTGATCGGCCGGCAAGCAAATTACCCCAGGCAACGTCGACGGAGTTCCCAACCGGACTGATAATTCCCAGTCCGGTAATTGCAACGCGACGCCTGGCCATTAAGCTTTGCTGTGCGAGCGTACGTAGTCGATTGCTTGTTGCACGCTCGTGATTTTTTCGGCTTCCTCATCGGGAATTTCGGTGCCGAATTCATCTTCCAGGGCCATGACCAGCTCAACGGTGTCGAGAGAATCAGCGCCCAAGTCATCGACAAACGATGATTCGTTTTTGATATCGGCCTCATTCACGCCAAGCTGCTCTGCGACGATTTTCCTGACGCGTTGCTCGATATTGTCCATCCAAATCTCCTAAAAAATCACCCGTGGGTCTTTAAACAAACCGTGCGGAACGACTTGCTCCGCAAGGCAAAACCCGCTCCCTAAACCGTTCTATTGTAGCAGTGCGGTTTGATGGCGGTTAATCCATGAACATGCCACCGTTAACCTGCAAGCTCTCGCCGGTCACGTAGGCACCACTTTGCCCTGCCAAAAAAAGCACCGCAGCTGCGATATCTGTCGGTGAGCCTAGTCTTTGCAAGGGAATTTGCTGTTGAAGTTGTGATCGCTGCTGCTCGGAAAGCGCAAGCGTCATATCGGTTTCGATAAAACCTGGGGCAACGCAATTAACCGTAATTTGTCTGCTTCCTAATTCGCGCGCCAATGCACGCGACATGCCCGCAAGTCCAGCCTTTGCCGCAGCGTAGTTTGCCTGACCAGGATTACCAGTCTCGCCAACGACCGAGGTAATGTTGATGATTCGCCCCCAGCGCTGCTTCATCATAAAACGCATAACCGACTGGCATAAACGAAAACAAGCGCTCAAGTTGGTATCGATGACTTGTTGCCACTCGTCGGCTTTCATGCGCATGGCTAGATTGTCGCGGGTGATGCCAGCGTTGTTCACAAGGATGTGGATGCCGCCTTCTGAATGAAGCTTCTCGAGTAAGTCTTCGCTTGCTTGGCTATCGGAGACATCCAGGACAAGGCCCAGGCTTTGGGCGTTCGATTGTTCAAGGGCATCGTAGAGCCCGGCAAAGGCGCTGCGATTGCTCACGTGTGCGAGGGGTTCGAAGGCAACCCTCGCTTGATCGATAGCTTCGCGCAAAGTCTTGATAATTTGATGGGCGCCCGCCTCCGTGGTTGCGGTACCGAAGACATGAACCCCAGCCTGGGCAAGTGCTACCGCAATGGCTTGGCCAATGCCCCGCGAAGCACCGGTAACCAGGGCTCGTTTGCCCCAAAGCGAAGGGTCGAGCGTTGGCAGAAGCGGCCTCTTATCGCTGAGAGATGTAGCCGGGTTGGTGTCATCTTGCATAGAGGTCGTCATGATGCACGCGCCTGACCCATCGTCGCAAGCGCTTGCTCAAGCGTTGAAGGGTCATAAACACTCATAACCCGCATGTGTTTGTCGATTCGCGACACAAGTCCTGCCAGAACTTTTCCGGGTCCCATTTCGATCACGGTGTCGACACCTCGTTGCCGCATCAATTCAATCGTTTCGACCCAACGAACGGGATGGTAGGCCTGAGCAACGAGTGCATGTTTGATGGCCTCGGTATCTCGATGTTCGCTCACATCGACATTATGGATGACCGGTATCTGAGGGGGCTCGAAAACATAGCCCGCTAAGGCCTGGGAAAGCCTTTCTCCGGCAGGCCTTAAGAGGCTCGAGTGAAAGGGTGCCGAAACCGGAAGCACGAGGGCACGCTTTGCGCCTTTTGCCTTGAGTGCTTCACATGCTTTCTCAACCGCTTGTCTGTGACCCGCAATTACCACTTGCGAGGGTGCATTAAAGTTGACCGCTTCGACCACTAAGCCTTGCGCAGCACTCACTTCAGCACAAGCATCAATCACAGCCTGGTCGTCGAGTCCAAGAATTGCCGCCATGGATCCCGTGCCCATGGGTACGGCCTCTTGCATCGCCTGCGCGCGCAGTCTCACCAGCCTTAGCGCATCGCCCAACTTAAGCACGCCTGCTGCTACCAGAGCAGCATATTCACCAAGACTGTGACCTGCCATGATTTGCGCTTTGGGCCCTGAGGCACGCTGCCACGCTTTCCAGGCACAAAGCCCCGCTAAAAGCATGGCGGGTTGAGTATTCACCGTGCTCGCAAGGCTCTCTGCCGGGCCAGCGTGAATCAGAGCGCTAAGCTCATCGCCTAGCGCCTCATCGGCGTCCCGAATAAGGCTTTCAATCTCTGGATGCTCCGCCCACACATCGAGCATACCAACCGATTGCGACCCCTGGCCCGGGAAAACAAATGCGATGTTCATAGCCTATTTCTCGCCTCCTAAATCGATCGCTTCAAGCTCATTCAATAACTGAGTAGGCATGCGCCCCAGGCCATGCCGCCCCCCACCCCTTCAAGCAGGATTTTTTGACCCTGTTTGATCTGCCCGAGCCTTATAGCGCTATCAAGGGCTAGCGGTATCGAAGCAGCCGATGTGTTGGCGTGCTGATCAACCGTGACGATGATCTTTTCGCTCGGCAGACCCAAACGCTTTGCGGTCGCTTGGAGAATGCGAATGTTTGCTTGGTGCGGAATTAGCCAATCGACTTCATCAAAACTCATGTTTGCCTTATCGCAAACCTCGCGGGCGACCTGGTCAAGCACGTTGACTGCAGTCTTGAATACGGCCTGGCCATCCATGGTAAGAAAGGGGTGACCGCAAACTACTCCGCCGCAGACCTGACCTGCTGTTTGTAAGATAGGTACGAGACTGCCGTCGGCGTGCAGGGCACAAGCGTGAATACCGGGTGAATCGGAAGCAGCAAGGACAACTGCACCTGCGCCATCACCAAAGAGCACACAGGTGCCGCGATCGTTCCAATCGAGGATACGTGAAAAAACTTCAGCACCAATGACCAGTGCTCGTTGCGCCATCCCGGTGCGAATCATGGCATCGGCAGTCGAAACGCCATAAACGAAACCCGCGCATACGGCCTGCACATCAAAAGCCGCAGCACCCTTACATCCGAGCGCCTGCTGAATCAGGCAGGCAGTACTTGGAAAAATAACATCAGGGGTTGAGGTTGCCACGATGATTAAGTCGATGTCCTCGGCCTTCAACGCGGCCATTTCCAAGGCGCGTTTGGCGGCTTGCAAGCCAAGCTGACTGCTGCTCATACTCGGATTTGCAAGATAGCGCTGCTTGATGCCGGTACGAGCTTCGATCCAATCACTAGAACTTTCAATGCCACGTGCGGCGAGTTCTTCAACCAAGGCTTGATTGCTCACACAACGCGGCGGCAGCGCGGACCCAGTTCCTAAGAGTTTGCTGAAAATCATAGCGTGGACAAGATCATTGGAGAGACCTCACCTCAGG
>VGHV01000014.1 GCA_016868095.1 Betaproteobacteria bacterium | reverse complement strand
CAAGCGCCGTGGTCCGGGAGGTGGGCAAGGTGGTGGGGCTGGGTCAGGTATGGGCACCCAGACAGGCGGCGCTAATCATCCCGGTGGCGCTAACCATCCCGGTGGAGCAAGGGGCAGTGCTAAACCTCAACGTTCTCGACGAAAATCGCCGCGAACGACGCCAAAAGCAAATTAAACGGTTATACTCATGGGCTAAATACAAACCTCTTTATGCGGGGCTTGTTTAAAAGTTTCATGAATCTCCCGCTTTTTGCGTCGCCAAGATCAAAGTCGACGGCGCTAGGCTCGGGAAAACAATAACGAAATGGGCTGGGCAGCAGCCCATTTTTTTTGTTTGTTTTGAGAACGTTTTGGGTTGCCTACAGGCGTTCATGCATCGTGCAGGTCGGCTGTTTGCTTCTTTCGGGTTAATTGTTTGCTTTTTCGGTTCCATTGTTGGCATTTTGGAGGTCTTAAGTTCAGTGAGCGTGCATTTGTTCAATTTGATTGAACAGTCTGTCTTGCCACTCGGGTATGAGCTCGTTGATGTGGAGCTTTCCGGGGGCATGATTCGCGTATTCATTGATTGGCCGGCTGATAAGCAGGCAAGAATCACCATTGAGGATTGTGAGCAAGTCTCAAGGCAGCTCTCGCAGGTGATGATGGTCGAAGAGGTTGACTACAAGCGTCTTGAGGTGTCATCGCCCGGCGTGGATCGCCGCCTCAGGCGCGCGAGCGATTTTCAGCGCTTCGTTGGGCATCGGATAAGCCTGCGGCTGAGGCTCCCATTTGGTGGTCGGCGACATTGGGAGGGTGAGCTTGCCCGCAACGAGGCGGACGATGGTTGGTTGTTGCTGTTGACCGAATCATCGCCTTCGGGGAAAGCTGCGCAAAGGCTTGGTAACAGAAAGAAGTCTAAGCCGCCCAAGCAGCAAGCAGGTCAGCCGAGCAAGGCCGTTGAAGCTCAAGATGAGACTACCAACGCCTTGACCGTATTGAATTTTAGTTTGGATGAAATTGAACGCGCGCACCTTGTGCCGCAGTTGGTGTTCTGAACGATGTTTGAGGAGAGTAGGTCATGAGTCGCGAAGTTTTGCTGCTGGTTGATGCTTTGGCACGAGAAAAAAATGTGCCCAGAGAAACCGTTTTTATAGCGCTTGAACTGGCATTGGCTTCGGCGACCAAGAAATTATTCAAGGACGAAGTCGATGTTCGCGTTCAAATTAATCGTAGTTCAGGCGACTACGAGGCGTTTCGCCGTTGGCTGATTGTTCCCGACGGCGAACTTGAAGATCACGACCTGCAAATCATCATGAGCGAGGCACGCAAGCAGGTCCACGATGTTGAGCTGGGTGATTACATCGAAGAGGGACTTGAAGCCATCGACCTCGGGCGGATCGGCGCACAGGCTGCCAAGCAGGTGATCTTGCAAAGGATTCGCGACGCAGAGCGTGAGCAAATTATCAGCGATTACCTGGCTCGAAACGAACCTGTCGTATCGGGTACGGTGAAAAGGGTCGACCGCGAAGGTGCGATCGTTGAATCGGGCAAATTGGAAGCTCGCTTGCAACGTGACCAAATGATCCCGAAGGAGAATTTGCGCACCGGTGATCGCGTGCGAGCAGCCATTTTGCGGGTCAATCGGGAAGGTCGTGGGCCACAGCTGCTCTTGTCGCGAACCTCGCCCGAGTTCATTAAGTATTTATTTTCGAATGAAGTGCCAGAGATTGAGCAGGGTTTGTTAGAGATTAAGGCAGCGGCGCGAGATCCTGGAGTAAGGGCAAAGATTGCTGTATTGAGCCACGACCGCCGTGTTGATCCGATTGGGACCTGCGTTGGTGTTCGAGGCTCAAGAGTGCAAGCGGTCACCCAGGAACTTGCCGGCGAGCGTGTCGATATTGTGCTTTGGTCAGAAGATCCCGCGCAGTTTGTGATTGGCGCGCTTGCGCCGGCCAACATCAGCTCGATCGTGGTCGACGAGGAGTCACATTCGATGGATGTGGTGGTCGATGAGGACAATCTTGCCCTGGCCATCGGAACAGGCGGACGAAATGTCCGTTTGGCATCAGAGCTTACCGGCTGGACCATCAACATCATGACCGCAGAAGAATCGGCACAAAAATCCGAGACCGAACGGACAGAGATTCGCCAAAACCTTATGAGTAAGCTCGATGTTGATGAGGAGGTTGCCGACATCTTGATCGACGAGGGTTTTACCAGCGTTGAAGAAGTAGCCTATGTGCCGATCAATGAAATGCTCGAGATCGATGCTTTCGACGAAGAAACCGTCAATGAGCTTCGTACAAGAGCACGCAACGTTCTTCTAACTGAAGCTATTGCCAAGGAAGAGAAGATCGATCAATCGTCTGACGACTTACTTTCACTAGAAGGTATGGACAGCGATTTGGCTGCCAAGCTTTCCGATGCAGGTGTTCACAGCCGTGACGATCTCGCCGAGCTAGCAGTCGACGAGCTACAGGATGCGACAGGTATCGATGAATTGCGCGCAAGAGCATTGATCTTGAAGGCGCGTGCGCACTGGTTCGCTGATCAGAACTGAATGGAGCATGACCTGGTCTGGCCGGGTCAGCATCTTAAAGTCAGTGGGTTTTGCATTTTCGCTGTTATCGTTCTTTTTTTAGGAAGTACACATGTCCGCAAACAACGTCGCCAATTTCGCTGCCGAGCTCAAAATGCCGGCCGACGTGCTGTTGCAACAACTCAAGGCTGCCGGGGTTGCCAAGCAATCAGTCGATGACTTGATCTCAGAGTCTGATAAAGAGCATTTATTAAACGCTTTGCGCCGCGCCCATGGTTCAGACGAAGCACCGAAAAAGAAAATAACGCTCACGCGAAAGCAGACAAGCGAGATCAAGCAAGCCGACGCCACCGGTAAGGCCCGAACGATTCAGGTTGAAGTACGCAAAAAGCGGGTCTTCGTGAAGCGCGATGCGCCTGAGGCTCAAGAAGTCGCGCCGCCAGCACCCCAAGACTTGACACCTGAGGAGGATGCAGCGCGGTTAGAGGAAGAACAGCGACAGCAGGAGTTGCTCGAGCGGCAAGCTGCTGAGCTTCGTGAGAAACAAGAGCGACTCGAGCGTGAACGCGAGCGCGAGGTACAGGCAGCTGCCGAGGCTGCTGCACGCGAAGAGGCGGCGCGTCGTGAGCGTGAGCGGTTAGCTGCGCTGGAGTTCGCGCAAAAAGAAGAGGACAAGGCGCGCGCCCAGGCGGAAACCGCTGCCGCGCTTGAAGAAGCTCGCCGTGCCAAAGAAGCCGCTGAGGCTCAAGCTCGCGCACGACGAGCCGTTGAAAGCGAAGTAGCGGAAATTAACCGCTTAATGAGCCTCCAGCGTAAGCCTGTGCCCAAGCCCGCGCCGAAGCCGCCAGAGCCTGAGGTCAAACCTGTTGAGGCACCGAAAAAAGAAGGGCCATCGGGGACCTTGCACAAGCCCACTGCGCAAAAGGCTGCCGAAAGTAAAGAAGTCGCAGCGGTTGCCAAGCCTAAGGAAAAAGATAGCAAGGATCCTAAAGACGCTAAGGACAAAAAGCACCTCAAGTCGGAAAAGCTTTCCTCGAGTTGGGCCGATGAGGCGAGCAAGCGTCGTGCGCTGAAGACCAGAGGCGATACCAGCATGGGTAATAACAGCTGGCGCGCATCCAAGGGTGGCGGACGACGGGGTCAAGGCGATCGACAAGAGCAGGCACAGGTTCAGTCTGAATTCGTGGCTCGCGAGATTCATGTGCCCGAAACCATAACGGTTGCCGATCTGGCTCACAAGATGTCGGTCAAGGCGGCCGAAGTGATCAAGCACTTGATGAAGCTTGGTCAGATGGTCACGATTAATCAGGTGCTTGATCAAGAAACCGCCATGATTGTTGTCGAGGAGATGGGCCACAAGGCGCTTGCTGCGAAGCTCGACGACCCGGAGGCATTACTTGAGGAAGCGCCGAGCCATGATGCGATCATGCTGCCAAGACCGCCGGTTGTGACGGTCATGGGCCACGTTGACCATGGCAAGACGTCGCTGCTTGACTATATCCGCAGGGCAAAGGTGGCTGCCGGCGAGGCGGGCGGCATTACCCAGCATATTGGTGCCTATCATGTGAAGACCGACCGTGGCGTTATCACTTTTCTCGATACGCCAGGCCACGAAGCCTTTACCGCCATGCGCGCACGCGGTGCAAAGGCCACCGATATCGTTATTTTGGTGGTGGCGGCAGACGATGGCGTAATGCCTCAAACGGTTGAAGCAATAGCACACGCGAAGGCGGCGCAAGTACCGTTGGTGGTTGCGATGAATAAGATGGATAAGCCTGAGGCGAATCCTGATCGGGTGAAGCAGGAACTGGTCGGACACGAGGTCGTGCCAGAGGATTACGGCGGCGAGTCCCCTTTCATCGGTGTATCTGCAAAGACGGGGGCGGGCATCGACGATTTGCTCGAAAACGTTCTGCTTCAAGCTGAGGTACTTGAACTTAAGGCGCCTAAGGATGCTCCGGCGAAGGGCTTGGTGATCGAGGCCCGTTTGGACCGTGGGCGTGGTCCGGTTGCGACGGTGCTTGTTCAAAGCGGTACCCTGCGCAAAGGCGATGTTGTGCTTGCCGGAAGCTCATGGGGTCGGGTTCGGGCGATGCTCGATGAAAATGGTCGGCCGATCGATGAGGCGGGTCCTTCGATTCCCGTCGAGATTCAAGGTTTACAAGAGGTGCCATCGGCCGGTGAAGAGGTGTTATCGCTTGCCGATGAACGAAAGGCCCGCGAGATTGCACTATTTAGGCAGGGCAAGTTCCGCGATGTGAAGCTTGCGAAGCAACAGGCCGCAAAACTTGAGAATATTTTTGATGCGATGACTGAGGGTGAAACCAAGTCTTTGAATCTCATCATCAAGTCGGATGTTCAGGGTTCGCAGGAAGCCTTGGTTCACGCGATGCAAAAACTCAGCACCGATGAAATCAAAGTGCAAGTGGTTCATGCTCAAGTCGGTGGCATTACAGAAAGCGATATCAATCTTGCGATGGCATCAAACGCCGTTGTCATCGGCTTCAACGTACGTGCCGATCAGCAGGCCAAGCGCGTTGCCGAGGGCAATGGTGTTGACATTCGTTACTACAACATTATTTACGATGCGGTCGACGAGATTAAGTCAGCAATGGCAGGGATGCTGTCACCGGATCGCAAAGAAGAGGTCATTGGTCTCGTAGAGATTCGGCAGGTATTTAGGGTGTCGAAGGTCGGTAATGTGGCAGGTTGTATGGTGCTTGAGGGGATTGTTCGCCGGGGAGCACGTGTTCGCTTGTTGCGTGACTCGGTGGTGTTGTTTACCGGTGAGCTCGACAGTCTTAAGCGCTTTAAAGATGATGTCCGAGAAGTCAAGGAAGGCTTTGAATGCGGCCTATCAGTTAAGAACTATGACGACATCAAAGAGGGCGACCAACTTGAGGTCTTCGAGATCAAAGAGGTTGCTCGCAGTCTGTGACTGCTTGGCGACTAATTACCCCCATGCGGCGTCATTTTTCATCAGGGTCGGGCGGTGCGCGAGGTGCGCGTATCGCCGATCAGATCCAGCAGGAGTTGGCTGAGCTGATTCAACGCGATATCAAAGATCCGCGCATTGGCTTCACCACCCTGACCGGCGTTGACCTGACGCCTGACTATGCTTACGCCACCGTCTTTTTTACCGTGCTTCCGGATACCGAAGCCCAAATAGCCAACACCTTGTCTGGTTTGCGATCGGCTGCCGGATTTATGCGAGCCGAACTTGGGCGACGCATCCGGATCCACACCACGCCTGAGCTTCGATTTCGCTACGATCAATCGACCGAGCGAGGCATGGCGATGTCGCGACTTATTGATCAGGCCCTGGGTGATCAGCCTGCAGCTGTTGACGACAACAAGGTATGAAACGCCGCAGCGAGGGCGGCGTCGACGGTTTAATTCTTCTCGACAAATCGCTAGGTAGTTCGTCCAACCATGCCTTACAGCAATTAAGGCGCCTCTTTTCAAGAGCAAAGGCAGGGCATGGAGGTACGCTCGATCCGCTTGCTACAGGCATGTTGCCGATTGCGCTTGGCGAGGCAACCAAGTTTTTGCATGGACTGCTCGATGCCGATAAAACTTATGAAGCAAAACTACTGCTCGGGCGCTCAAGTTCCACCGGCGATGCTGAGGGTGAGCTTAGCGAGTGGTCAGATCCGCAACCACACATGGGACGCCTTTCACAGGTTGTAGAACGATTTAAAGGGTCGTACGATCAGATGCCACCGATGTATTCGGCGCTTAAGCATCAGGGTAGAGCATTGTATGACTGGGCACGCGAAGGTATTGAGGTTCCGAGACAGGCGCGACATGTTGCCATTCATCAATTAGACATCTTGGACATGGTTCAATACGAAGCGAGCGAGCCAGCGATGATTTGTCTTCACTTGAGAGTTCGTTGCAGCAAAGGTACTTATATTCGTAGCCTGGCACAAGACATTGGGGAAGCGTTAACTTGCGGGGCATACCTTGCAGGCCTTCGGCGAACCGAGGTCGCTAGTTTCAGGGAAGAACAGATGTTATCGCTTGAAATGCTTGAACCGCTCGACTTTACAGAACGGCAGGCGCGATTATTACCCACCGATTCTTTGCTACTACATTTGGATCGTATTGATCTTGACCTTAATGCAGCCCAACGCCTTATTCAAGGCCAACGACTTCCTGCAGCTGCACACGGTGCGCCGGCAAATACTGAGTTGGTGCGTCTCTACCGCCCAGACGGCCAATTGCTGGGTACGGGATCCATCGATGAACGCGGCGTACTTGCTGCCCAACGACTCATCGCTCAATCAAGCTTTTCATTATAGGAAAATCAAATGAACCTCGTCCCCGCCATCCGCAATGTTGCAATCATTGCGCACGTCGATCATGGAAAGACTACGCTGGTCGACCAGTTACTGCGCCAGTCAGGCACATTCCGAGTCAACCAACAGGTTGCCGAAAGAATTATGGATTCGAATGACCTCGAGCGCGAACGCGGCATCACGATTCTTGCAAAAAATTGTGCGGTTACATATAACGATACACGCATTAATATTGTCGATACACCAGGGCATGCTGATTTTGGTGGCGAAGTTGAACGTGCGCTTTCAATGGTTGACGGGGTTGTCTTGCTTGTGGATGCGGTAGAAGGTCCGATGCCCCAAACACGATTTGTTACCCGAAAAGCGCTGGCCCTCGGTCTTCGTCCAATTGTTGTTGTCAATAAAATTGACCGCCCAGGGGCACGACCCGATTGGGTTGTTAACCAGACCTTTGATTTATTTGATCGTCTTGGCGCCAATGAAGAGCAGCTTGATTTTCCTGTCGTGTACTGCTCAGCGCTCGCAGGCTTCGCAAGTGAAACGCTCTCAGACATTGAAGCCGGGGCCGCGAAAGATATGAAGCCTTTGTTCGATGCGATCTTGCGTCATGTGCCTGCGCGTGCCGACGATATCGACGGCGCTTTGCAATTGCAAATTTCGGCACTGGATTATTCCAACTATGTTGGCAAGATTGGGATTGGCCGGATTCAACGTGGACGCGTGCGAACCGGACAGCTCGTGCTGCTTTTGCAAGGTCGCGATGAGGACTATCCCGAGTCGAAGGCTCCCGAAGCAGTGAGCGGAAAAATCGGGCAGGTACTTTGCTATCGCGGACTTGAGCGGGCCCCGATGGATGAGGCTTTCGCTGGGGACATTGTTGCCATCACAGGGATCGATGAATTGGGCATTGGTAGCACCATCGCAGATCCATCAAACCCTCAGGCGCTACCCATGCTTCGAGTCGACGAACCCACCATGACGATGGAGTTCTTGGTCAATGCCTCGCCGCTTGCAGGACGTGAGGGTAAGTATGTGACCAGTCGCCAGATCCGCGATCGACTCGAGCGCGAACTAAAAAGCAATGTCGCACTTCGGGTCGAGTTCAGCCCCGATGGCGAGTCCTTTTTAGTTTCAGGGCGAGGTGAATTACACCTGACGATTCTTCTTGAAAACATGCGCCGTGAGGGCTATGAGCTTGCAGTCTCGCGTCCCAAGCCCCGCTTGCGAACAGTCAACGGCGAACGCCTTGAGCCCTATGAGATGTTGACCATGGATGTCGAGGAAGGGCATCAGGGCTCGGTCATGGAGTTTATTGGCCAGCGCAAAGGCGAGCTTCAAGATATGGTGCCGGATGGTCAAGGGCGGGTCCGCCTTGACTATCGCGTGCCTGCACGTGGATTGATTGGCTTTCACGGTGAGTTCTTAAACATGACGCGTGGTACGGGGATCATGAGCCATGTGTTTGATGATTATGCAAGTTGGGCAGGCAACATCGAAGGAAGACGAAACGGTGTTTTAGTGTCGCAGGATGACGGACAGGCAGTCGCTTATGCCTTGTGGAAGCTTCAAGATCGGGGCCGCATGTTTGTGTCACCTGGCGATGCGCTTTACGAAGGCATGGTGATTGGCATCCACACACGCGACAATGACTTGGTGGTCAATCCAGTTCGGGAAAAGAAACTAACCAATGTGCGTGCTTCCGGAAAGGATGAAGCGATTGTGCTAACCCCACCAATTGCGCTCACCCTGGAGCGTGCCGTAGAGTTCATCGAAGACGATGAACTTGTTGAAATAACGCCTCAAAGCATCCGTTTGCGCAAACGCTTCTTAAAAGAACACGAGCGCAAGCGGGCATCGCGTGAAGAGGCCGCCGCATAACACTTGGAGGTTGCACCATGTTCCCAGTCATTGATGTTCGCTCAATCGATTCGGCCCGAGCCCGTGGTGAACGTTATGGAAGTCGTGCGAAGGAGCGAATTCTTCACTCGGTGCAGACCTATGCGCGACTATTTGCAGACTGTGGGCTTGACTGGACCGAGGCGGGTCGGCGCGCCATGCAATATCGGGATGCGATTCACGCGACGGATCCCGAATTGCTTGAGGAAATGGAAGGTATCGCTCATGGTGCAAAGCTGGTATTTAGCGACATTCTCGCGCTCAACTGCCGTACCGAAATTTTGCCTTCATCGTTTTTGGCCCAAGTAAGCGATAAAGCGGCCGAGGCGCGACGCCACAACCAGGCCTTGGGTTTGCTGGACTGGGGCGAATGCACAGTAATGGCAGTTTCTGCTCGTGCTTCGCAGGATGGCCATACATGGTTAGCCCAAAACTGGGACTGGATAGGGCGGCAGCGTGCTGCTCTCGTCGTATTGCACACGCTTGATGCGCAGGGTATGGCGATTGCAACCCTCACTGAAGCCGGGATGCTCGCAAAAATCGGATTAAACGATCAAGGTATGGCTGTAGGGCTCAATATTCTTCGCTCAGTGGCGGACGGCTCAAAGCCCGGTGTGCCTGTGCATGTCCTGCTGCGCCATGCGCTTTCGTTTGAAAGCTTGAAGGCATTTCGCATGCGCTTGCACGAATTAGCCAAAGGCCCAGGCTTTGGAGCGGCTTCTAATATACCGGCCGCCGATGCAAGTGGCGATATTGGCTCATTTGAGATCGCGCCTGCTGCCTGGTCGGAATATGCTGCCCATGAGCCAGTCTTGGTTCACACCAATCACTTTTTGTGCACACCCTTGCTTGATCAGCAAGCGGTCATGGCCTCGTCGCTGTCCACCGAGGCCAGGCTTCGCTGTGCGCAGCATTACGCCGCTCAAACGCCGATTAGCGTGGCAACTATTGAAGCGCTGCTGCGCGACGAGTCCGATGGCTTACTGTCGGTGTGTCGAAAGCCCGACCCGACGCTCCCCGAGCAGGCCAGGGTTGAGAGCGTTGCGGGCATTCGCATTGACTGTACGGAGCGACGCTGGTGGATCGCGCCGAATGTGCCCAGTCAGGTCGATTTTGAAGAAGTGGCAACAGGTTTTGCCGCTAACCAATACGCCGGGCTTGCGTAGCTTCGTTTGAGGTAGTCGATCAGTAAACGAGTCCTGAGTGGCATATGCCGCATTTGCGTAACGACGGCGTAAATGCCGTGTTCGGGCGCTCGAAATGCATCCAGAATACTGACTAATTGCCCCTTGCTGAGACTTTCGCCAACCTCCCACATCGATCGCCAGGCGATGCCTCGCGCGGCAAGCGCCCAATCAAGGAGCACAGCCCCGTCGTTGCATTCGAGTGGGCCTTGGACTCTGATGGTTTGTAATTTTTGATCGATCAAAAATTCCCAACCTCTTGCCTGATTGCCGCTGTTGCCAAAAGTAAGACAGTCGTGCTTGAGCAAGTCGCTAGGATGCTTGGGTGTTCCTCGGCGTTTCAGGTAGTCAGGACTTGCCACAACAACTCGCTGCATTTCGGCGAGCTTAACGGCAATAAGATTTGAATCGTTCAAAGTACCGATACGAACGGCAAGATCAAAGCCTTCGTTGACCATATCTGCGAGGCGGTCGCTTAACTCAAGAGAAATACTCAGCTCTCGATGCTCACTCACAAAGCCTGGAATCAAAGGTGCGACATGGCGCTTTCCAAAGCCTGCAGGCGCTGTCATCCGCAAATGCCCGCTGGCTTTCAAGCCGCCTGCCGATACCGAAGCCTCTGCATCGCGCATGTGGTGCAAAATTCGTTGGCAGTCTTCTAAAAAAGAGCTGCCTTCGAAGGTAAGTGAGATACGCCTTGTGGTGCGCGTAAGTAGTTTCACACCTAATCTTGACTCGAGCGCATCGAGTCTGCGGCTGATCATCGCAGGGGCCACGCCTTGCAGTTGTGCGGCCGCGCTGAGGCTGCCTCGCATAGCGACCGCAACAAAGCTTTCAATTTCCTTGAAGCGGTCCATGGATGATATGCCTAATCAAATTAGAACGATCTGGGAAGTCCAAGGACATGTTCGGCAATATACGAGTAAACCAAGTTGGTCGAAATTGGCGCAACCTGATAAAGCCTTGTCTCACGGAACTTGCGTTCGACATCGTATTCGCAGGCAAATCCAAAGCCACCGTGAAACTGCAAGCACGCATTGGCCGCTTCCCAGCTTGCCTTTGCTGCAAGATACTTTGCCATATTCGCTTGCGCACCACAGGCCTGGCGCTGGTCAAAGAGATCGCAGGCTGCATAACGCATCAGGTTTGCCGCTTCGACTTCGATGAAGGCGTCTGCTATAGGAAATTGCACACCTTGATTTTGACCAATGGGTCGTCCGAAAACCTGTCGATCCTTCACATAAGCGGTGACCCGATCGATGAACCAGTAGCCATCGCCGATGCACTCGGCCGCGATCAGGATTCGTTCGGCATTAAGCCCATCAAGAATGTACTTAAAGCCTTTGCCCTCTTCGCCGATGAGATTTTCTTCCGGTATCTCAAGGTTTTCGAAAAAGAGCTCATTGGTTTCGTGATTGACCATATTTCTGATGGGGCGCACTGTCATCCCGTGCCCAATCGCGTGCTTTAGGTCAACCAAAAAGATCGACATCCCCTCTGATTTTCGTTTGACCTCTGATAATGGGGTTGTTCTCGCAAGTAGAATCATCAGGTCGGAGTGTTGAATCCGAGAAATCCAGACTTTTTGCCCGTTAACGATGTATCGGTCACCTTGTTTACGGGCTGTGGTTTTTAAATTTGTTGTGTCAGTACCCGTCGTAGGTTCGGTAACCCCCATCGACTGCAAGCGCAATCGCCCCGCAGCGATCTCGGGCAGGTACTGACGTTTTTGCGTCTCCGAGCCATGGCGCAAGAGTGTCCCCATGTTGTACATCTGACCGTGACACGCCCCAGCGTTGCCACCACAACGGTTGATTTCCTCCATGATGACCGATGCCTCAGACAGACCAAGACCCGAGCCACCGTACTCTTGCGGGATCAGCGCAGCGAGCCAGCCGGCTTGGGTAAGTGCATCGACGAATGCCTCGGGGTAACCGCGCGCTTCATCGATGCTGCGATGGTATTCGTCGGGAAAGTTCTTGCAAAGGTCACGAATTGCATCGCGTATTTCAACATGTCGATCTAAAGTGGACTGCATGGGTGATTCCTCATAACTTGGTGCAAGCGTCCCCACGACGAGTCTCAGCTTGCATCGATTAACAATCGCCGAATACTAAGGCTTTAAGCCTTTGCATAAACTTCAATAGGGTTTTGCGCGGACCGAAAACCGGATTGTTTTCATTTGGCGATGGCCAGGCTTTGGGACAACATCGGTTTGGCTTGATCAAGGAATTGTTATGGATTTTTCACTTTCTCAAGAGCAGTTGGCGATTGTTGACGCCGTGACATCGCTTTGTCGGGACTTTGACGACGAGTATTGGGCCTCGCGCGACCGCAGTGGCCATTTCCCAAGTGAATTTCACCAGGCCATGGCCAAGGCAGGTTGGCTGGGCATTGCCATGCCGACTGCCCATGGTGGCGCTGGACTTGGGATTCTTGAGGCTGCGCTGGTGGTGCAAGCTGTTGCAGCCTCCGGCGCCGGGATGAGCGGGGCATCGGCTGTTCACATGAATATCTTTGGCTTGCATCCAGTCGTCGTTTTTGGATCGGCAGCGCAACAGCAGCGCTGGCTGCCCCCACTGATTCGCGGTGAGCAAAAGGCCTGTTTTGCAGTGACCGAGCCCAATACGGGTCTAAACACCCTCAAGCTCAAGACCATGGCTAGGCGCGAGGGTGATCACTATGTTGTTCACGGTCAAAAGGTGTGGATTTCAACAGCGCAGGTGGCTGACAAAATGCTACTGCTTGCCCGCACGAGTCCTGCCGAAGCGTCGAGCGGCAATCAAGGTTTGAGCCTTTTTTATACCGATCTGGATCGTGATCGGGTTCAAGTCCATGAGATTGACAAAATGGGTCGTAAAGCGGTTGACTCAAATCAGGTGTTTATCGATGGATTGCGCATACCGATCGAAGATCGGATTGGCGAAGAAGGTGAAGGCTTCCGTTATATATTGCACGGCTTAAATCCCGAACGCATTTTGATTGCTTCCGAGGCGGTTGGCTTGGGCCGAGTCGCGCTCGCACGAGCGCAGCGCTACGCTAATGAGCGCGTGGTCTTTGATCGAGCCATTGGCAAGAATCAGGCCATTGCCCATCCTTTGGCTCAACGCTGGATGGAATTGGAGGCGGCACATTGGATGACGATGCGTGCTGCCTGGCTTTATGATCAGGGGCAATCCTGCGGCGCCGAGGCTAACGCAGCGAAGTATCTTGCGGCTGAAGCGGGATACCATGCATGCGAAACAGCCGTCATGACCCACGGCGGTATGGGCTATGCCAAGGAATATCATGTAGAGCGTTATTTTCGCGAGAGCTTAATTCCGAGGATCGCGCCGGTAAGTCGTGAATTGATTCTAAGTTTTATTGCGGAAAAAGTACTTGGATTGCCAAAATCTTACTAAGGTGCCTTCTCCGACGATGATGCCTGCCAGGCTGCGCAAAGATGCTGAAAACGTGGCGAGGCCTGGCTTAGTATTTCCAGTTGGCATAGTGCAAGAGACTTTTTTGCAAGCCTAAGTAATTGGCGGTCTTTGCTGATTAAGTGCGATGCTCGCGCTTGAAGCGCTAAGTCCAGAAAAACTTGGTCATCCGGGTCCGAACAAACAAGCGACGAAGCCTTCGAATGGGGTGTGGTCTGCATCGATGACAGACGATCATAGTCTTGAATGATCGCATCGGGATTGCACCGATTGTGAATACAGGGCCTGCTGAGCACTTGTATCAATTCTTGCCGCATCCCACTGCAAATCGCAGCAATAACTTCGCCACGCTCAAGCAAATTCCGTAAAGCCTCTACGCAAGGATCACGGAAAACAAGCAGATCCAACCAGCAGTTGCAATCAAGGACTATGGGTTGACGTGGAGGCATGGCAGTCAATCAGTGCTGACAATAAGCGGCGGTCTAGCCTACCGAGACTCCGATCGTATTGGGGGCTTTGAGCCTCGGGCTTTCCGACAAGTCATATCATCGGCATTCTATCGAAGACATCAGCGGTTTTTGCTGATCCAACAAGATCTCAGGCTGAATGAGGTGCTATTGATGTTGATGGTGTTGTCCCCAGCAAAGTCACTCGATTATGAATCTTCAACGATCGCAGTTAAGGCCACAAAGCCTCGCTGGATGGCCGAATCGAGCAAGCTCGTGGGGCAGTTGCGAGCGCTTGGGCCTGATCAGCTCTCGGCGTTGATGGATATTAGCGAACCCTTGGCGCAATTGAATTGCGAACGATACAAGGTATGGAGCGAAAGGCCTAAGGCTTCAGCCACTCGACCGGCTATTTTTGCCTTTGATGGTGATGTATACGATGGGCTCAGGGCACGCGAACTCGAACCCGGGCAAATTGGCTGGGCACAAGATCATGTGAGAATTCTCTCAGGTCTTTATGGCGTTTTGAGACCGCTTGACCATTTGCAGGCCTATCGCCTTGAAATGGGTACACGCCTGGCAAATGAGCGGGGTAAGGATCTTTACGCCTTTTGGGGATCAACGCTCACAGCATCGCTTGATCAAGATCTGAGAGGGCATCGATGCAAAATGCTGGTGAATTTGGCCTCTGAGGAATATTTCAGCGCTGTGCAGCAACAGCATCTGAAGGCGAAAGTCTTACATATCGTCTTTCAGGAAGCGAAAACAGGGCCGTACAAGGTGGTTAGTTTTTCAGCTAAACGCGCAAGGGGTGCCATGTGTCGATGGGCCATCGAACATCAAGTCGAAGAGCCTGAAGCACTTAAATCCTTTGATCGCGATGGTTATCAGTACTGCCCGGAGGTCTCCGAGCCGCTGCGCTGGGTATTCAGAAGACAGCTATAGTTGCCGTAGCGACAATGCATCGTTATGAAAGCAAGATTCGCGGTTCGATGCTCAGTGTGATGCCAAATTTTGCATCAACAGCTTCAATAAGCGTTTGTGCAAAGTCAAGCAGCTTCTCACCGGTTGCAAGCCCATAATTGACCAGCACCAAGGCATGCTTTGCGGACACACCCACATCGCCGTCACGTTGGCCTTTAAAGCCACATTGTTCGATCATCCATGCTGCAGAAAGCTTGTGATGCTTCTCACCGTCAGGATAAATCGGCAGATCAGGATAACGTCGCTTTAAGGCGATTGCTGCATCGCTAGGGATGCTCGGGTTATGAAAAAAGCTGCCTGCGTTGGGTTCTGTGTTGGGGTCGGGAAGCTTGCTGGCGCGAATGTCACGAATGGCTTGGGCAAGTTCGAGCGCGCTGCTTGGCGCCTGCTGGCTGAATCGTCGCTGTAAGTCCGGATAGGCGTAGTGTAGTGCTGCTGTGTCAGGCGATGCGCCTGATTCATTCAAATGAAATTCAACTTCGGTGATGATCCAGGGCTGATGACTCTTTTTTTTAAAAATACTTGATCGGTATGCAAATAAGCACTCATCAGCTTTGAATCGCCGATGCTCCAAGCTGTCCCAATGAGTCGCCTGAACTGCGTGGCAACGTTGAGCAAGTTCAACGCCATAGGCGCCAATGTTTTGCATGGGCGCAGCACCGACAGTGCCAGGAATCATGCTGAGATTCTCTAGTCCCTGCAAATCCTGACATAGGCTCCATTGAACCAACTCGTCCCACTGCTCGCCCGCTTTTGCGCGGATAAAACCTGCTTCCATGCGTTCGCAGCCTCGCCAGGCGACTTGCAAGAGCGTGCCTCGAATATGTGATCCAAACACACTATTGCTACCTTCGCCAAGAAGACCGCGATAGGGTCCTCGAAGGGCCTGTTTGGCCTCAATCAACTCCGCTGGGTGATGAACACGAATCAATCTGTCGACATGGCTTTGAAGGCGCAAGCTTGTGCGCTTTGACAAGTCAGCGTTATCAATGACTTCGAGCAAGCTTAGCTCGGTGTATAGCTGAGCCGAACATAAATCGGCGCATAACACTCAGCTTGGGTCAACTCAACGAGTGACTCTTTGGTGAGTTCGAGCAGCGCTACAAAGGTAACCACGGCATGAGCCAGGCCTTTTTCAGGCTCAAATAACTCCTGGAATTCGGCAAAGCGGCGCTGTTGCAGCTGACGCAGTACAACCGTCATAATTTCGCGAACCGATAACTCTTCGCGGCTGATCTTGTGGTGCTGGATCAGCTTTGCCCGTCGTACGATGTCCAGCCAAGCAGCTCGCAAGTCCTCAGCGTTTACCTCCGGCAGTCGCTCGACCACGTCCTGATCAAGGTGGGCTTGGGCTGAAAAAAATTCTCGGCCAAGTTGGGGAAGTTGGTCTAGATGTTGTGCACCTTGCTTGATGGCTTCATATTCGAGTAAGCGCCTTGCAAGCTCTGCGCGAGGATCTTCAGGTTCCGATTCGCCATCACGCTTTTGCACGGGCAATAACATTCTTGATTTGATATCAATCAGCATGGCAGCCATGAGTAAATACTCGGCGGCTAATTCGAGGTGATGGCTGCGGATCTCGTCGACGTAGACGAGGTATTGCCGAGTGAGTTCGGCCATGGGTATATCGAGAATATTGAAGTTTTGCCGGCGAATTAAATAAAGTAATAAATCCAGCGGACCCTCAAAAGCCTCCAAAAAGACCTCGAGCGCATCTGGCGGGATATATAAGTCCTGCGGCAGTTGCAGCATAGGCTCGCCATAAAGCCTGGCTATGGCCTTCAACTCGAGTTGTTCGCCTGAAACCATAAAGGCTTGTCGCGGGCCTCTTGAATAGCTTCTCGTCGGTTTCTCGCGCCTTAGGCGTTGTGATACACGTAGGGCTTTTGAGCTACTCTTACCGACTGCCGCTCCTGGCTCGTTTCGAGATCCTGAGGCTTATCCCACCAAATGCTTCGCCCTTGCTGTTGTTGTTGCTCTAGATGCGGGCGCTGCGTCTTGAGTTGCTCGATAAACAAGGTTGCTTCAGAACGATAACTGCGCTGTTTCATGGCAAAAACTCCAAAA